>PBTP01000044.1 GCA_002729275.1 Roseibacillus sp.
ATGGCATCTGGCGCGTGAGGACGGTCAGAAGGATGGCCCGCGGAAGGAATCGTGGTTCGATGCCCCTGCCTTTGAACACGCATGGTGGCAGAAATCCCCGCAGCGTATTCGACTTACCCTGCACCCCAGCAAGGATCTCAAATTCGGCCAGATTCGCCAGAACGCCTCCCAGGACCTCGATCCTAACATTACTTCCTACGCCTACCGCCCAGTTACACCCGGGAACCCCAACCACTTCCTCAGTGTTTTCACACCCTACCCCGCCGGCACCCTCCCTCCGGAGATCAACACGGCCATCTCGGAGCAAGGGGCCTGCTCAGCCTTATTTACTGACATGAGGGTTCATATTACCCCTGGCGGAAAGTGGCGTGTCACTAGGACCAAGCGACAGAATTGAGTGCCCCTTGTCCAAGAAAATTCAATCACCGGCGGTCCTGATCAAGTCGGCCAACGCCTGTTCCTCGCGCTCACTCAGAAAAAACCATATTCTGCTTTCAAGCCTCTGGGCCGCCACTGCGATCCCCGTCTCAGGACATGTCCAACAGTCTGCAGCCACCCGCCACCCCCGAGGGGCGCCCTTGATCGGCATGGTGGGAACCACGAAGACGTGAACAGGAATATCTTCTACCTCGAAACAGAGGTGGGCGGCACGAGCCTCTCCGATCGTGGACACCCGGCATCCCAACAGGTTCCCTTCAGTAATCTCACGGGGAAGAACCCGAAAATCAAACCGAGGCCCTCCCCGGAGCTCCAGCCAATCCTGATAGCTGTACAGGTCGTTTCCCTGAAGCTCAAAAGGCAGGTCTTCACTGATCACGACAAGGGCCTCCTGACTGAGGTCTCGTAATGTAATCAATTCCTTCCCGCTAGCCACGGGTTCAGAGTTCATCGATGTCAACTCGAAGGCAGCAAAGGCCGCCACCACAAGCAAACCTGCCAGAAAAACCACCTTCAACATTCCTTCTTTTCGCTTCCCGGAGCCACTAAAGCTCAGCGAGCATGCGGGGCTGGTAAGACCACTCGCGGTCCCTGCGATCTCGACCTTCAACACCGTCATCTGGCNCTCATCAGATNNCCCTNCCTGNACAGGAGNCCGCACNTCTCGGAGGCCTGNCTGATCCGCCNCAAGGTCTTCNGAAGANGCTCTCGNCCCTTTCTCCAAGCTNACTGCNGCCANAATNTCNTCCGNCAGNAACGCAGGAACCGGNACNTCCTCAAAAGTTGCTGCGATCGCGGCGTCCCGCTNGCGCTCAGCTGACAGCCANNCCCCGAGGGCTACATCCTCTGCGGCAACGCCCAAGGCTTCCTCAAAATCCGNACTCNCTTCGTCCGTTCCATCAGGACGAAGACTCTGAAGAATGAAGCGTGCCTGCTCCCTATCCATTCTTCCCTCCTCTGGCTCTTTCCTGAAGCTGATCCTTACCTCTGGCAATTCGCGACATTACGGTGCCGATCGGAAGGTCAAGAATAGTAGCTATCTCTCTATAATTGTGTCGCTGAAGATAGAATAATGTCAGGGTAGGAAGCAGATCGGCGTCGAGAGAACCAAGCGGTTCTACCAGGTCCCCCGGCACTCTCGGAACTACAGCGGGGGAGAGCATCGCCTTTCCGACATTATCAACTCTCGAGCCAAAACGACCTAAGTGTTCCCTGTAAAGAGTTGAGAAGAGCCCCTCATTTTCCTTCGCGCACTTTACCCCTTCTCCTTGCTGTCGACTCCAGATCACGAACGTCCGGGTTACCAGCTCCACAGCCCGATCCAGATCCCGCACAAGCGAAAGAGCAAACCTGTATAAGGGTTGATTGTAGGCGTCGACGAGCTCCTCAAATTGGTTCATACCTCCACAGGCTTTGACTCTCTGCTTCTCTAAATTGCGGAGAGGGCTCACCTTTTCAACACTCTGNGATTAGCAGCAGATGCAAAAATTCAGAGCCCTTTAACGCCCTTTAGGGGGACAAGTTGGCCCGGATAGAGGCGCGAAGCAATCTGCATTCCTTCTTCCCCCCGGCAAGTCTCCCTGCTTCACTTCTGCCCTGACGACATGCGCACTCTCAATCTTACTCTCGCCCTCGCACTGCTCTCGGCTGCTTCTATTTCCGCCGACATTAAGATTAGTCTTAAACAGGAGAACACAAACCTGAAGGTGCTCGTCGACGGGAAACTCTTCACCGAATATCACGGAGATACCCGCGTTCCATGCCTCTACCCCCTGATGAGTCCCTCCGGAACCCATCTCACGAGGCAGTATCCCTTCGTAAAGGAAGTAGCAGGAGAGAAATCAGATCACCCTCATCATACCGGTTTCTGGTTCACCCACGGAAATGTCAATGGCCATGACTTCTGGCATAAGGACGATTGCAAGATCGTGACACGCAGTGTTGGCGAGACCAAGGTAAGCTCGAGTAAAGATCAGGCCACCGTTAGCTTTACCACTGAGCTCGCCTGGGAAGCAAAAGGGAATCCTATCATCCTGGAGAAACGCCGCTATGACATCACACTTGCAGCAACTGCCCGCTACATTGATGTCACCTCCATCATGAAGCCCGCTGAGGGCAAGGTGACCTTTGGGGACACCAAGGAAGGGAGTTTCGCCATTCGGACCGCTCCGTCCCTGAGGCTCGTAGGAGAAGTCGCAAAGGGGAAGATCACCAATAGCGAGGGCACCAAGGATAATGACGCATGGGGGAAGAGGGCCCGTTGGGTCGCTTACCACGGCCCCGACTCAGCNGGCGCCGCTCAAGTGATTGCCATTCTTGATCATAACAAGAATTTGCGCCACCCNACGTGGTGGCATGCNAGGAACTATGGTCTCCTGACCGCAAACCCCTTTGGGGTTCGGGCCTTCCGCGACAAGTCCCAAAAGGGAAGNGGAGACTTCCATCTCAACAAAGGCGAGTCCCTGACGCAGCGTTATCGGCTCCTTCTTCACGAAGGGACCCTGGAGANCGCGAAGGTTGAGGAGGCNTGGAGATCNTTTACCGCAGGCAACTAACCTTCTCAGGCCCCTTGGNCTCGGCGCCACTTCGTCAGAAGCGCCACGGTCCACTGGAACTTCCTCGCTGTCTCCCTNATCAGAAAGGGCTCATCGTGCTCCTCCAGGAGCTCGAANGTTGNNGAGAGCTTGTCTTTGAGCCAGTCNAGAGTAGACCCCGTCGGCCAGTGATTCNTGGGGGTAAACTCCTCTAGCCANGTGCAGGGCGTGGTTANAACCAGCTCNCCACCCAATCTGACCANTTCGGGCAGGCGCGCCAGCAGGCNGGNNGGATCCTGCAGACGGCANAGGAGATTNGCGGCCAGAACCCGGTCAAAGTCTCCAAGATCTCTCCTGAGATCCATCGCATCCCCCTGCTCGAACTTGATGCAGTCGGGCCGGGCTTCTGANGGAGCCTCAACAAAAANAGAATCTAACAGGCTCCCNTCATCAAGCCGGGACACCTGACATCCCCCACGCTTCTGCATTTCCTTTCCCGCCTCTACAAAGGAATGGGANTAGTCGATGGCAACAACCTCTCCAGCCTCCCGAGACATCTCNAAAGCAGAACGACCTACCGCACAACCGAGATCCAGAGCCCTGTCCGCNGGCCCNGGTGANAAACGTTCAACAATCCTTTTGGGAAATTCGTGAGCCTNGNCCGGGCCTCCCCCCCAGNTATGAATCTGNTCCGGCNTNCCATAGTGGAAGAGCAGGTATTCNTCCCTCAGACGNTCTGACTCGTANACGTTCACCATCGTTGTTCAAATTCACATGTTTCCCNCACCGGATTTCAATGGACCGGGTCGGCTCCCCCTNCAGGANCATCAGTTTCATCGTAGTAGAAATCATCNGGNTCGAATTTNGGCACCGAGATATTNAACAGCTTGAGCTTCCCNATTNCCCGNTGCCGNCANCNNGGTTTGATCATGACCGCNGAGAAGGGNTTNACCGNNANCANNTNNCCNTCCAANTCNAANTGNCCNTCACCTTCGAGNANNACATANATCTCNGTNGTCTTCCGATGATAGTGGCTCGTTGGCTCCTCTGCGAGATCCAAGAGGTGAACCGAGGCGGGCCCCTCTTGACTATCCAAAAAAGCCCTCCGCACTGTTCCACAGCAGCAATCTTGCTTGGAAAGGTCTGTAAAGTTGACTTCCTCGTATCTTTTCATGGGGCTCAACTGCCCGCCAGGGCCTCCATGACATACCTGCTTGGCTTGAAATCCTCGATGATTACATGCCAGTGACCGCCACGTTTCATTCGGACCTGTCTCAAGTTGAAATTCGGAGTCTTGTGCGGAGCAAACAGAATGTCGTCGTGCGTGCTGTTCTCGTGCTTCTTAAACATGTCCGGAATGATGTCTCCTCCGAGATGATCGTCCCTTCCAGTTGCCAAGTGGCAGGTTCCCAGGACTTTTTCGTCCTGAATATCCTGATAGGAGACGGGTAAGACCTGAGTCCCAAAACCTAGTTCTCCCAGAGTCCCCGTCATCGGGTCGTCTGCCAGTCGCCTGTTGTGTTCTTCGATCGTTTCCTCGCTTCCCTCGATGAGGGTCGCTTTGACGACATCCCGGTTGACCACGTCCAGAATTCCAAGAGTGCCATCCTCATATTTCATGGGGAACTGGCCATGGGCATCCTGTGGTACGAAGTAGACCTCTCCTGCTGGGAGATTAGCAATATCCGGGGTTTTTCCCTTACAAAGCCCGTGAGACTTCTGGGCCTCCTGCCCTCCCAACTCCAAGGAGGCCTCCAAAATTCTCCCATCTTCAAGCCCAAACTCTATCTCAACCTTATCCGCACCGGTCATCGCGAGACGAATGCGTTCGGCATCTGCTGAGACCTCATCGTAATCAACCGCCAGCCCGGAGCTAAGAATGATTTCGTTCATCCCGTGCATCGTTGCACCACGAAATCCATATTCCTTGCACTTGGCCGTGAGAGGCGCGGTTGCGGAATAGGTAGAGACGCAGAGAATCAGGTCGTAATTCGTGTAAATGTCACGGTCCAGGGAAAGCTCTTCTCCATCAGTGCTCCACACCTCGTCGTCAAGATCGAGATTGGACCCCTTGGTGCACCGGTAGGCAAACATTTCCCCTCCGGTCATTCCAAGTTGCTCCATCACCCCGGCATGGAGAGTTTCGTAGAAATACTTGTGGGCGTTTTTCTGCACCCCGAATCCTTCCTGCTCAAGGAATGAGAAATTTCTTATCAATTCCTGTGGCTCCTGAAAATCAGTGAGAATACATACCTTGCACCCCTCCGTGGGCTCAAACACCGTTGACAGGAGGCGCGCTGGGTCAAAGGGGGGAAATTCCCTCTTTGAGGGATCCTGCAAAATTTTCTCGTCGAGGTAGGACGGGAGCATCCGGGTCATAGATTGCATAGACCCGCACCCTAAGGGCTTTCGGGAACCGGGCAAGGGAAGAAGGAGAACATAAAACCCATTCTCTCTTCAGGAATCCCCTCCTTCCATCTCCATCCCCTTGTCCCTCAGCTCCTCAAGGACGCTGGTCATATCCTTCAAACCCTCCCAAACCTCCTTCAGGACGTAAACCGGGGCCTGCTGACGAACCGCCAATGCAATCGAATCGCTTGGGCGGGCATCAAGCTCAACGATCAGTCTCTCACTGATTTCATTTTCTGCCTCGATGAAGAGCCGCGCGAAAAACACATCGTTTTCAACCCTTACGATGACCACTCTCTGCACCACAGCCCCAAAAGCCTTGAGCGCATCATTAAAGAGGTCATGAGTCAGGGGCCGCGGCGGTTTGCGATCGGAAAGCGCATCAGTGATGGAAGCCCCAATCGCCGGTTCGATATAGAAGACAATCGACTTCTGCCCATCACCGAGAAACACCGCACAACCTGCCTGCGTGGGCAAGAGTGCAACAGGGTCTACTTTAACCAGATCGGGCACAGAGCAAGGTTACGGACGTTCCAAGTTTCGAGCGAGGAACTTCCGTCTATTTTCCACATATTTCTCGGCCCACACCTTAACTCCAGCCTGCTCCTCAACGCTCAATCGCCTCACCACTTTCCCCGGGGAACCCAATACCAAGGAGCCCGGCGGTATCTCTGTGCCGGTAGTGATCAGAGTATTGGCTCCTACGATACTTCGCTCTCCGATGACAGCGCCATCGAGTATCGTCGCCCCCATCCCGACAAGGACCTCATTGCCAATCCGGCAGGCATGGACAATGGCTCCATGGCCTACCGTTACGAGCTCACCCAGATAACAACCCTGGTTGCTCTCGACGTGCAGCACCGCATTATCCTGCACATTAGACCGGGGGCCTACCTCGATTTCATGAATATCTCCCCGGAGAGTCGAATTATACCAGACGCTTGCTTCCTCGCCAATTGTCACTCTGCCGATGAGATCAGCACTGGATGCCACAAAGGCGCTCTCATCAATTTGTGGCCAGTGGTCCTCAAAGGGCTCGATCATCTCTGGATCCTAGGAGGACCTCCCAAAAACCCAAGGAACGAAACCTCTGGAATTGGCTGGAACCGCGCCGAGGAGAGGCTGGCGAGACAAGAAAGAGCGAGGTCAAGCTGGTCAGGCCGGGGCCTTCCCTGCTAAGTGGAACTGTGGAATTCATCACTATCGCGCAGCTCAGGCAGACCACCAATGAGACCCCCAGTGAAGCGTTTTTCTACGCCCAGATTCAGGACCGCTCGGAAAAGACGACCAAAAGCGGCTCTCCCTACCTGGAACTTACCCTCGCGGATGCTACCAGCAACTTTACCCTCAAGGTCTGGAGCAACCATTCTCAATTCACAGAGCTCAGTGAGCTCCCCTCCGGAGCCTCAATCCGGGCGGAGGGCAATTGGAGTCAGAATCAATACGGAATCGATGGCAAAAACTGGCGATTGCGCCCTCTCAACGAATCAGAAACCGAGGACTTCCTCCGGGGCGATCCCGCCACTGCGCGTAAACAGCAGGAGGCCTGGGATCATATCATCACTGCGTGCGCCGCACTGAAGGACCCTCGCCTGCTCGCACTCGCCAACAAGTTTCTCGAGGACTTTGGCGAGCGCTTCCGCCGCGCCGCTGCGGCTCGCCGTAACCACCACGCCCGCCGGGGCGGCCTCATCGAGCATGTGTCCCAGATGATGCGCACGGCTTCTGCGATCTCCAGCGCCTACCCCGACCTCAACGAAGACCTTCTTCTCTCCGGTGTCCTTTTTCACGATTGCGGCAAGCTCTGGGAAAACAACTACCCTGAAGCGGGATTTGCGCAAAACATCAACCTTCACGGCGAGATGATGGGGCACATTCCACTCGGTATTGAGCTGGTTAACAAGCTCTGGCGAGATCTTCTAGAATCGCCTCTTTCCAGCTCCTGGGGAACCCTCGACCCCCCCAGTGACCTCGTTCGCCTTCACCTTCTTCATCTCATTGCCAGCCACCATGGCACCCGCGAGTTTGGCTCACCGACTCTACCCTCAACACCAGAGGCCTTCGCCCTCCATTATATCGACAACCTCGATGCAAAATACGAAATGCTCGCCATGGCCTACGAGGCCAATAATGAGCTCGCCCCCGGCATTCTCGCCCGGCAATTTCCATTACCGGCTAACCCCATTACCCCTCTTCGATCTTTCGACTAACTCCCCTCACTGGGGCACAAAGCCAGGCCCTTTTTAAGTCCTCTCACCCGAATCGATCCGCTCCTGCACCTGTTGGAGAAGCACTTCCAGTTCCTTAGCACGTCTTACTGTCGCCGAGTATTTTATCCCCACCCCGACCGCCCCGGCCGCGAAACCCAATAAACCCACTCCTGCCACTCCTGCCACTCCTGCCAATCCCATGCCTGAAAAGACGTAGGAGAGACCATCCCTCCCCAGCCCGGAAGAGATGAGGAACGCAATCGCAGGGAGCAGAGGGGCAAGAGTCAGACAGGAAGCCCCTACCAGAAGCGTGATCGTCGCCCAATTTTTGACCGCCCGCACCAATAGAACCGCACCCACCAGAAGCGGGATCAGGATTACGGCATAGCTAAGCAACGTGAAGGAGATTTGTGAACCCATACGGTGATCTTGCCTCGGATAGGACGACGGCGCG
>PBTP01000009.1 GCA_002729275.1 Roseibacillus sp.
AAGAGAAACAAGGGGGTCGTCTTTCCTGGTCAGAAAAGATTCATTCTTCTGATTGATATCAAGGACGACGGGGATGAAGCCTACCCTGCCCTGGACCGACTTCTCACCAGTTACGGCTCTCTTTTTACCGCCGTTCTAAATGGCAAACACCGCCCGGGTCCCATAACTGCAATCCTCAGTGGGGCGAGGCCACGGGCCTTGGTGGAAAAGGATCACACTCGCTACTGCGCCCTCGACGGCAGACCCGGGGACCTCGGCGGCAAGGCTGCGCCTGATCTGATTCCCTTGATCAGTGACAAATGGTCCAACCACTTCAAATGGCGTGGGCGTGGACCGTTTCCACCCGAAGAGAGGCAACGTCTCGAGGAATTCGTAAAACGCACCCAGAAACAAGGACGCATCCTTCGTTTCTGGGCCGTTCCCGATAGGATGGAATCGTGGAAGGCCCTCTACGAAAGCGGTGTCGACCTTATCAATACCGACAAACTCGAGGAGCTGGCCCTCTTTCTGCGCTCAAACGAGTAATTTCATAAGTAGAACCCACATCACGGGTGAGCTCCGGTATGCTCTCAAACACACCGGAAAAACAGGCCTGTCACTCTATGGTTCTGGTGATTACCACGATCATGTCCGCCACACATGATCAGAATCACTTAGTCCACCTCTTACCACGCGCTCGTGGAGGCCAAGCCCGCGGACTTCTCCGGTATGAGCAGGACTCTTTGAAGTAGAGGCAAAGTGGGTCATTTACAAGAATCACGTTGGGAGGAGCCCACTCCAGCGCAAAGACGCAGACCGAGCCCTAGGACAACTGGGAGTCAAATAATTCCAAGTCGCCGGCAGCATTAACATGCCCTGCGATGATAGGATTCTCCCGCACCGAGAGGCTCCTGTCGAGTGACGTAACTCAATCAATGCCAATGATTATTAGTTTTAGAGCCCGGCACGGCTTTTGCTTAGCTGACTGATCATCAGCAAAAGAGAGGAACGTCCTGATTCCTCCCTTCAAACTTATCCATCCTCTCAAAAAACAGTGACATTTTTTCCCGATGTTTGACGTATGAAAGAGGCAATCCAATGAAAGTTATATTTGTGAACATCACGTCTTGGAACAGATCATTCTGCAAAGCCATCGGGTTTCCCCCTACCCGTTACCTCCGCTTGCAGCAACGCTCACTCGCTCTCAGCCTTCTGCTCTGTCTCTTTCCCTCGATTCTTCCTGCCGCCCCTGATCAGATCGTGCAGGAGGTCTCACTCGGTGATCAAACGCTCACAATGCGACTCACCCGACTGGACCTCCGCGGTTCCGGATTCGATTTCAGGCTTCAACAACCCGATGGATCGATCCGACGGCTGAGGTCAGTTCCAGAGCGATCCTATCTGGGCGGAGTAGATGACAGGCCTGGAGCGGTCTCCTGCGGCATTCAACTCGATGACGGAACCTTTAAGGGAGCCATTCTCTTCGACCGTGGCGCGACCTGGTATACTCAAGACTCGGCNGTCACCCGCACGCAGGCCCTAGAATACCAAAACTTCAGCGATTACAGATTTCCAACTGGATCCTCGGTTACTCCGGGCCTTGGAGGATCTCAGCTNCATGGGTTTGACCTCGCGATCGACTTGTCCAACGCCTACTACAACCAGATCGGAGCAGATCCAGCCCTCGCTCTCGAGCGGGTCGAATTCTCTGTAAACCTCCTACGAGCGATTTATATGAGGGATGCATTGATCCGCCCCACCCTGAGCCGTGTCATCCTCAGAGCGGTCCTCTCTCAGGATCCTTACAACGGGTCCCAGAACTGGTTCAACATGGCCTCCCGGGCGCGTACGGAGTGGAGTGTTAATCAGNGTGATTCTACTCGCCATCTAGTAGCTGTAGTGGGAGGAGGAGGCTTTAATAATGGATGGTCATGGTTCGGATCGGTTGGAACCGCTAACGGATACTCCGCTGTCCAGAGCGGATCTGCAGGGGAATTTGACAACGCCCTCCGAAGGCAGATCGGGTTCAACTGGAACTCCGCAGATAGCGCCGGAGGAAATCCTGAAGGACTCGGGATCATGGGAGGCGGGGGTCCCGCGCGCATCAGCGGCAGCGAGAATTATCTGATCCTTAATTACAGGAATCAACGAGCTTCGGCAGGGACTATCACAAGCGAGAGTCGTTTTGACGAAGTAGACCTACCCCCATATGCGAGTATGGACACGGTCCGGATCCCCCGATCCATGACCGGTTCAGTTCTCGTATCGGAAAATCAACCAGTCCGCGTGTCTGTCCCGTTACGGGACCTGGGTGACGTCTGGCATGGCGGCAACGAAGCCACATTTGACGACGACGAGTGGCAGGTCGGAATTAACGGGGTCGGCTACGAGCGCGGCAACGGCAATAACGCGATCCGCTATGATTCCTACATCAGAACCAATCTAAGCTCCCAGATGGCCAGTAACACGAGCTGCTTTATTCGAATCCCCTTCAGAATCGACGGGCCGGAATTCACAGAATGGAATAGATTAATNCTCCGTATGCGNTACGACGACGGGTTCATCGCCTACCTCAANGGGCNGGAGGTTTCGTCCGCAAACGCGCCGANCAATCCCACCAACCTGTCAGCAGCCACNACGTTTGTTTCCGACAACTCGGCTATCCTCTTTCAGAATTTCAACCTGACTAACCACCTCGACCTTCTGAAAGAGGGGGATAACATTCTCGCCATCCACGGCCTCAATGAAAGCACAGGAAGTAGTGACTTTCTTATTCAAGCCAAACTCCTCGCAGGCGTTGACTCAGCGGAACCGGCGCCCCCCATTATTATCAGCCCCCTCACCAATGATCATGATGCTAACGGCCAGAGACTCACCCTAGCATCCTTTGACCCGGTAGGAACCGGTGGCGGAACCGCGACCCAACTTGGCAGCCGAATCGTCTACACCGCATCACCCAACTTCGCGGGGACGGACTGGCTGCACTACACGGCTGCTGACTCCACCGGAAAGACCGCGCAGGGGGTNATCCTCATCGACGGNGTTCCCGTTTTNGAGAATCTAGATCTGACACCTGCTNCACGATCGATTTCNGCGGCNGGTGGATCTTTTGAGCTCGATGTGGAATCAAGANGAGGGTGGANCTGGCGTCGAATNACNGAAACNGCTACGTGGCTTTCATCCTCNGAGCCANTAAACCAGANCNGAGTTCAACTTTTTACCTACAGNGCAACACCCAACACCTCCCCCTCCCCAAGGTCAGCAGACTTGATTTTCACAGANGGAGANACCATNCGAACNCATACGNTTANTCANGAAGGCAATCCTGACNTTCANGGNNACACGGCGGAGACCGCAACCCTTATCNACNTCACTTCACCAATCGTTGCCAACCTCGATTTNCAGGGNGATGTCGACTTNTACCGTCTCGAGATCGAGANCAANAGNCTTCTCACANTNGAAAGCAGTGGGCANACAGACACCNTGGGNTCCTTNTTTGATNCCTCCGGGAGAATTNTAGTCCAGAACNACAACGCGAATGGGCTCAACTTTCGCATCACTNATCGGGCNGACCCNGGAACNTACTNTCTTCGNGTTCGCCATCCTCTCAATAGAGGGACAGGAGAATACACTCTCNNTGGGNGCNTNACTTTCATCCCNTCTCTGGCGATACAATCCAGCNACNCAACGACGGAGGAAACCACCGTCAATCTCATCTTCACCAGTATTCCCGGAGAATCCTATCGCGTTGAGAGCTCCCGCGACCTGCGCGAGTGGCAGGAAGTGACAGGCCCAATTATAGCAGAGGGTGGCACGGTTGAAGAGAGCCTCACTTTCAATAATGAATCTACCCCGAAACTGTTCCTCCGCGTGCGGCAGGAATAAGGTCGAGCCCAAGAGGCNGGACCACGGNCTGAAAACCAGCAGCGGCTACCGGCGTAAAACCTTTCCCGCAACCCGCCGACCAACCTCCTTGGCAATCTTGCGCTCCATATCTCTTCCCATCAGAATCTCAATCGCNCCGGGAACNGCCTGCCTGTAGGCNAGCGACTTGCATGCCCGAGCGACTGCTTCACTTTCTCTCAAGCGCGGGAAGACGCGGGATTCATCGATGATGGTTGCCATCATCCTTGCGCCCTGCACCTCAACCTGCAGGGAGAGCAATGAGAAAAGACTTCCCGCNCCCAGTGCTGCGGCCGCAAAAGCTAACCCAAGCCCGGCTGGAATCTTCGCCACCACCACAGCGAACACCAGAACCACCACACTGAAGATCGGAAAGGCAAANCTGAACTTCACTGCCCATTGTCGCCATTTNAGAAGATCAGGATTACTTGTAGCCACAAGNGCATGCCCGCAAAGAAGAGCCACCTCTCCTAACGCCAGAACATTGGAGGATTCGGCAAGGCGCTTGGTGAGGATGAGCCTGACGGACTTCCCAACCTTGACCTCTGCCCGGCGTTTTTCCTCGATCTCAACCTGACTCGCAATCCCAGCCTTGGAGAGAAGGATGTCAGCCAACTCCCGACCAGTCCGGGAGGTCTTTGCATTACCTGCGGACCTCACCCCCCGATCGCAGAACAGCTTTCTTATCACCACGGAAAGAATGATCGGAACGAGGGAAATGAGCAGAATCAACTTCGACACAGCCTGATCCTACCTCATTGCCAGGTGTTCTGATACCAAATAGATACCCGTGGGCTTATGGCCCTACCGCCACTCATGTCTGGGATAGCGCCCCGCNAGGTCCTTTTTCATCTGGGGGTATCCACTTTCCCAGAAACTGCTGAGATCCTGGGTGACCTGCCAGGGGCGCTGGTTTGGAGCAAGGATCTGCACCTGAATCTGTTGACCGGAAACCTCTGGGGTCTCCCTTACCCCGTAAAGCTGCTGAACTTTGAGCGCAATTGAGGGAGTCTTCCCCTCCTCATAGCTNACTTTTGCGACAACTCCATTGCTCAGCTCAAGCCGCTCAGGAGCATAACTCTCAAGAGCTGCTGACTGCGGGGCAGAGAGCCAGTCCTTGAGGGCGGGCCAAACATCGCGGTCCTTGATATCCCGGTAGGACCGGGCCTTCATACATACCTGAGTCACAATCAGCTTTTTCTCTTCTTCGCCTATGGCGCTGATTTCCAGTTCCGGCATGGACCGGGCCACAAAGGCTACCCGAGCAATCCAGCGTTCAACCTTGGCGTCCCATCGCTTTAACCTGAGCGCCCCGCTGACGACATGATCCGAGAGCAAGACCGCCGCCTCCTCATCGCTGACCTCTCCTCCCTCCTTATCCTCGAGGGCCATGTCATAGAACATAACTCTACGGCGAGCCACTACGCGTCGAGCGACCTCATCAAAGACTGCTCCCTCTTCCTTCCGAAAGCCTAACGGGAAAAACTCCCTCAACCACTCTTGCTCTACGCACACAGCATAGCTGAGCCTTACTGACATCTCTCGTCCCTGCACCTCAGTAATTCCGGCTGCCACCAGCAAAACGGCATCACGGGCCACACTTCCTTCATCAAGCTTACCNCTTCTCCCAGCAACCACCCGGCAAGCAAGTGATCCTCGACTCGTCCGTATTGCGACGTGGTCGCCATAAGCTGCCAGCACCGCCCGGCCCAGAGGTATTCGCAGTTCCTCCATGTCCACATGTCCCCTGCGAATCGAGGGCCTACCCACCAACCCACAGAGCTGCTTCCAGGACTGCAGGATTTCGCGGGCCTGGCGCGCATGAACTCCCAACTCTCCACTTCTCACCGGATCAAACCGCAGACCCTCTACCGCTTCGCAGGCCCGCCACTCGGCCTCAAAATCAGACCGGTCACCTTCCTCCCGGAAGCGCTCCTTCTGGGCGCGGGTAGCTTTCCTTGTAAATACTCCCTCCCCTTGAAGCAGAGCGGCCGCAAAACAGGCCTCTGCAACACAGCCCTCTTGCTTGGCGGCCTCCAACAGGCGTGCAGCGCGCGGATGCAACGGGTAGCGCGCCATTGAAAGGCCTACATCCGTAACACTCCCTCTCTCATCAACCGCACCCAGCATCTCCAGCAAATCTTCCGCCCGCCGAAGAGACTCCTCCCCAGGAGCATCCAACCAGCGAAAATTACGTATCTGCCCTACTCCTCCCGACTTCAGATAGAGAACTGCTTCAGCCAGATCGACACGATGCACTTCAGGCCTTTCAAATTCGGAACGGCGAGCATGATCCCGCTCGCTCCAGAGCCTGATACACCTGCCCGGACCAGTCCGACCCGCACGGCCCGCCCGTTGCTGGGCGGAAGCCCGGGAAACTTTTTCCACGATGAGAGTATCAATCGCTCTCCGGGAATCATAAGATGCCATCCTTGCCAGCCCGGAATCAATGACCGCGACAATCCCATCAATTGTGATAGAGGTCTCCGCTACGTTGGTCGCTACAATGATCCGAGGAGCGCTTCCGGAACTCACTGCTTCCGTCTGGGCCGCCGGGGAAAGACCGGAATAGAGCGGTTTCACTTCCCAGCCTCTTGACCACGAACTTCGCTCAAGAAGCTCCACCGTCCTACGAATCTCAAAGGCCCCCGGTAGGAAGACCAGTATTCGCGGCCCAGTAGCAGCTCCTCCCCCCGCAAAAGCGCCCAGCGCCATGATCTCGGAGCGGCAGACTATCCCAATCTGATCCCAGACAGGCACGCTCTCCATCGCCCCACGCTTTCCTCGGCGCGGAGCAGGAGGAGGCCTGTAGACNACCTCAACCGGATACATCCGCCCCCCTGCCTCAAGCACCTCGCAGGGTTGCAGGTAATCCACCAACTCTTTNGTCTCAAGGGTGGCAGACATCACAAGCACCTTAAGTTCTGCTCGTTTTTTCTCCTGAACCTCAAGCACGCGGGCCAACGAAAGATCAGAGGCTAGCCTCCTCTCGTGAAACTCGTCAAACAGCACGGCACCCACTCCGTTAAGTTCTGGGTCGTCACGCAACCAACGCTGCAACACGCCATCAGTAACATAAACTATTTTGCTGCTCTCATTGTAGCACGCATCGAACCGCACGGCATAACCGACCTCGTCTCCCACTTTAACCCCCAGCAAGCGCGCCACGAANCCGGCGAGCAGACGGGCGGCAATCCGACGGGGTTGCACTACGATGATCATTCCGCTGATTTGCCCGGCCTCCAAAAGTATTACGGGAACGCCAGTAGACTTTCCCGATCCAGTAGGGGCCTTCAGCAANACGCGCCCACCACCTTGCACACATTCCTCTAATTTTTCCCGAATCTTGAAAACAGGCAGCTCCACTGCCCCTTTCTTAGTCTTCTTAACCAGACATCCAAACCCTATTTCGCGCCCTCAAATGCCAGCGAGCCCCTTGGAGCAGGCCTCTTCATCCCCTGAGATTCCTCCGATCGAGCCTCCGCCGGGTAGAGTTATTTCTTTGCACCATCCCCCAATCCAAACTAACATCCCCCCATGACAAACACTTTGGCGTTCATCGGTGGCCTTGGCGGCCCGGAGATCGCCGTCATCTTCATCATCGTCCTTCTACTCTTCGGGGCAAAGAAAATACCAGAGCTTGCACGCGGACTGGGCAAGAGCATGGGGGAATTTAAGCGAGCCCGTGATGATTTCGAAGACGAAATCAAAATGGCCGAGATGGAAGTTTCCAGTGAGACTGAAGACACTCAGGTGACAACCAAGGAAGCTCCGCACAAGGAGGANGCATCCGAGCCATCCTGATGCTCCATCGTCAGGTCAGAANGCTTTCCCTACGCGCCCCGCAATACGTCGGGGCGTTTCTTTTTCTCTCGCTCATCCTGCTCCTCAGCAGCTGCGATGAAAAATCGAGCACTCCTGAGTGGGAAAAATCTGCGCCTGCTAAGACAACAGGCCAAGAAGCACCGAAACCAACAACGAACCCCACAAGTCCCGCTGCTTCTCAGCCCTCTGAGGGAGGGGCAGATCAGGAACTCCGATTTCTCTCCTACAACATAAAGAACTACCTCACCATGTCGCGCTATGTCGACGGGGAGCGGAAGGATCGCCGTAAGCCGGCAAGAGAAGTCGACGCACTCGTCGAAATCATTGTCGCCGCCCGCCCGGATGTCCTCGGCATCTGCGAAATCGGNACGCNGGAGGACCTCGCTGAATTACAGAAGAAACTGGTGGAAGGAGGGCTTACTCTTGAACACAGTGAACATGCGGGAGGAGCCGATACCACTCGCCAGCTTGGACTACTTTCTCGCTACCCTATCGTGGCGACCAACTCCCAGGGAGCGGATGGATCTCTAACCTACAATTCCGTCGATGCAGACAATCGCCCCAAGGAATTCGCCATGCAGAGAGGAATTCTTGACGCCACCGTCGCAGCGGGATCCCAAAAAATTCGCTTCCTCGGAGTACACCTCAAATCCAAGCGCGAAATTCCCTATGGTCATCAGGATCTCATGCGCCGTCACGAGGCTTACCTGCTACGCAAGCACGCAGATAGCATTCTAGAGGAGGACCCTGAGGCTCTCCTNTGTGTCTACGGTGACCTTAACGATACCCGGCGAGAGAGCCCAGTGAGATCCATTCAGGGGCCAACCCAGTCAACCCGCTATCTCGAGCCGCTCCACCACACCGATTCCAGAGGCCATGTATGGACTCATTNCTGGGAATACCAGCAGGTCTACTCTCGCTTCGACTTCGTTCTTGCCAGCAGGTCGCTCCGGCCCCTCTTCAAGCAAAAGGAAAGCTATATCATCGACAGTCCCGGCTGGAGCAAGGCCTCAGATCACAGAGCCTTGGTCAGCATCTTTAAGCTAGAGAGGTGAATTCCTCTCCCCTCTCAACAAGAGGCTCAGCCCGGTCAGGAGAATCTGACACGACCGCCCCGAGATCCTCTTCTCCCGGAGGGAAATCCCCACCCTGACAAGAACCACCCACAGGCGGATCATTCGCGACATGCCACACTGACTGGGCAACTTCCTCTCCCTGCTCCACACGGGACTCAGCCCGCTCTGCAAGATCTGACTCGATTGCCTCGAGNACATCGTCTTCAGGATGGAAGTCCGCTGCGTGGTAGGAACTTCGCACAAGGGGACCACTCGCGACATGCCGGAAACCTTTTGTAAGGGCTACCTGCCTCAGCTCCTCGAAACGTTCCGGCGTGATGTATTCCACGACCGGAAGATGCATCCCAGTGGGACGCAGATACTGACCCATCGTAAGCACTGTGACACCGTGGTCCAGCAGGTCATCCATCGCCTGAAAAACTTCTTCCTCCCTTTCGCCAAGCCCGAGCATGAGGCCACTCTTGGTTGCAACTTTACCATCAACCATGTCCTTGGCCTTNNTCAGCACGGTCAACGACCGCCCATATTTGGCCCTGCTGCGAACCAGAGGAGTCAGGCGTTCGACTGTTTCGATATTGTGATTGAAGATATGCGGACGGGCCTCCATCACCATCTCGAGGGCCCAGTCCTTATCGTTAAAGTCGGGAACGAGNACCTCAATGATGATCTTCGGATTGGAAACCCGAACCGCCTCAATCGTTCTTTGAAAATGCTCAGCTCCGCCATCCTTCAGATCATCACGGGCAACCGCGGTGATCACGATGTGATTCAGATTCATTCGCTTGGTGGCCTCTGCAACCCGCTCCGGCTCGTCTACTTCAAGCGCCTCGGGACGCGCTGTCTTCACCGCACAAAATCCGCAGGCACGCGTACACCTTTCTCCGGCAATCATAAAGGTTGCCGTTCCCTGACCCCAGCACTCCCATCGATTGGGGCACTGGGCCTCCTCACAGACGGTGACCAGCTTGAGGTCAGTGATCAGGGACTTGGTTGACCAGAAGGCCGGATTATTCGGAAGCCTTACCCGGATCCAATCCGGCTTCTTATCCAGGTGCAAACCGGGATCCATCAGCATTCTTGGGCCCCGATCTACACCACACCCGCTCATTGGNTTTAACGCTACGTGCCTATCCCGAAATAAAAAATAATAAATTCCAGATTCTCCGTCTTAGGGAN
This sequence comes from Roseibacillus sp., assembly GCA_002729275.1. GTDB lineage: Bacteria > Verrucomicrobiota > Verrucomicrobiia > Verrucomicrobiales > Akkermansiaceae > Roseibacillus_B. The sequence continues at coordinate 9,960 of PBTP01000009.1, forward strand.
TGTTCCCGGGAGAAGGGATTCGCAGCACGAAGCCCACNCGGATCTGATTTGGGTCCTCAATCCCATTCAACTCCATAATCCCAGTNACTGGCGCCCCGTGCAGAAGGGCAATAGCCGACAGAGTATCTCCAATTTGAACCTTATACTCGATAAATTCGGCTGGTTTTGGCACTTTCCCGAGCGATTCGATACTTGCCTCGTCGTCAAAGATTGGCGCGGAACCATGGGCTTCAACAGGCCCTGACTCCAAGTCTTCGGTCGAGTTGGGCGGGAGGGGAGAAAGAGAAGTTTCTCTAGGCTGCTGAAGATCGCTATGTCCACTCCCAGATTCCGCCGCCTCTAACTCCTCAGAGAGGGCATTTCGCTCCTCCTCTGGGAGCTGCTGCATGAGCTTATCAATCTCNGCGATATCAGCCTCATGTTGTCCGAGGAGGCGAATGAGGGATCGGAGGGTCTCGACCGGCACCTGCGCTCCTCCCTCAGTTGGAGTATTCGCTGCTATCGCCTCCATCTCGATGGATCTGGCTTCCAGNACCCCAGCCCTGCGCTCCAGAGAAACCAGCTTTTCCTCGATCCCATCAAGTAAATTTCCTTGCTCAGTCAGAACCATATCCCGAAATACAATATTGTCGTTCCGCATTCGTTTGAGAACCAGCGCGAGCGAAATCAGGGAGACCAGGATCACCGCCCCGAAAACGGACACCATCAAACGGAACGAAAAAAGCCAATGNAGGCCCTCCCCGTTCCTCTTGCGGAACGTTCCATGACTACTTTTCCCTCTCATTAGCTTAATGAAAACGCCATCCTGACCATCGTTAGGAATTTGGCACAGGATACTGACTCTACCGAGCAGACACCTTTCAACTTACTCTTCCGGAATCTTNAGAACTTGCCCAACCCTGATCTTGTTCGGGTCAGTAATTCCATTTGNATCCGCAAGAACCCCGGCACTCAGACCGTGCTTAAGCGCAATCCGCGAAAGTGAGTCCCCCGGCTGAATTACATACTCCCTCGTCTCGACCGAGCTCTCGCCGGCTTCTCCTNCAGCCTGTCTCTNCAGTTCCGAAGAATCCGGAGCTCCAGGAGACCCGGGNGAGCCTTGTTCACCACCCTCCAAACCACCGGCTTTCTCAGCAGGAAGACCCCTTTCTTCTTCAGGAGACTCGCCCTCCGGAAAAAGGCGCTCGCCCCCAGATCCATTCTTTTCTGAACCCTCAGAGCTCTCCGACTCCAGCCCCGGGTTTGCAGGAGAGACAAGGACAGGCTTTGCAGGGGAGACTAGAACAGGCTTCTCAGTATCGACTCTGTCGCTTGAGGAAATACTCCTTTCACTAGAATCCTTCCCCGAATCCAAAGACTCTAGCCCGGAGAGGATCGACTTACGCTCTACAGGGTCGAGAGATGCCAGAAACCCCATCACCTCCAACTCCGCCGGTTTATGCTGATGCCAGACCCCACTGAGCGCGTTCTTCACGCTGTTGAACTCCTCCTGCGTTTCCCTCCTGAGGGATTCCACATCAGCGCTCAAGACGACTACTCTCCGGGTCTCATCCTTTTGTAGTCTCCGCAGGTCTTCCCGAANCTCATTGAGTGAGATAGCGATCCATCCAACCGCTACCAGAATCGCAAAACCACCCATCGCCACAACTACCCGGAATGTTCCGCCGTCAGCAGCTGGTTCTGCATCCCTAAAAAGTTCCTGTCGCCGTTGATCTGTCATTCAGAGTGCCCTTTCTTATATCTCACACCCCCATCGNTTGTCTAGCGGGGCATTCAAGAACTTGCTTTCACCGCAAACTTTTAACGCCTTCCTTCAAAGGCACGGGAAACAGTCAGAGCGTCCGCATGCTCTAGAATACCCCCGGCAGGAAGACCCTGAGCGAGCCGGCTTACCTGACAATCATAACCTCCAAGAAGATCNGTCAGGTAATTTGCGGTGGCTTCTCCCTCCACGTCAGAGCTCAGGGCNAGGATAATCTCCACACCCTCAAGACCCTCCAAACGCTTGATCAACTGCGCGATACGAAGATCGTCAGGTCCGACATTGTCCAGAGGNGAAAGTTTTCCGCCAAGGCAGTGATACAGCCCCTTAAATGCACCTGAGCGCTCGATCGGNAGAACATCTGTTGCTTGCTCAACGAGGCACAGTTTTCCCGTATCGCGCGCCTGATCAGAGCAGACTGGACACCCNTCCATTGTGGCAAAAAACCCACATTTCGGACACGAGGTGACCGAAACNGCCGCATTCTGGATCGACTCAGCCAGGCCATTCGGCTGAGCTTTACTGCTCTGTAACAGCCAGAGCGCCATTCTCTCCGCACTTCGTGGACCAACACCCGGAAGGCGCTTAAGCTGCTCAATCAGGTCGCCTACCGGTTGCGGATATTCTGCACGAGCCACAGCCGAACTATAACGTCCTAATCCGCTTTTGCCAGCTCCCCTGCCAGACTAGTTTACCCCTTTACNTCTTGGATATTAAATCTTCAGNAAGATCTCGCCTCCCTGCCTCCCGAAACCCTANGGCCCCTCGATTTCAGAGGGCACGGGNTAATAACGGGCCCANAGGACCGTGCATGCCGCACTCCAGCTAAAACAGAGAATCGCCACCACAGGACTCCAGAAAAAGCCCCATAGCGCCACCACCGGAGAAGCCGAGGCGATNAGGACAAGGCAACTGAGGAATAGGAGAAGACGCTTCAGAAATCCCGGCACTCCAAGCAGCNTCAGGGCAATTCCGTAGGTAAGAGCCAAGAGTANGAGGACCGCCCACCAAGGCTGTCCTGATCCACTGACCGGAAAGCCAAGCTCGACATAGCCCGTAAGAATCTTGCGCTCGAGCACCAGCGATATTCCCGAGATTCGCACNACCAGACCAACCGCCATGGCGAAACTCCCGACCACCGCTGCNACCGTCAGGGGATGATGCGCGTTGGAATACTTACCGGACTCTTCAGGCATGGAATTACACTTTATTACCCAGCGGATAGATCCTCCTTTTCAGAAGTACCGCTGCGATAGCTTTTAACCACGAGATCACTCAAGTACTTATCAGGGTCTTCCACGGCTTCTGGGCCAATCTCAAAGGTCATCCGGCCGGTATTTTTCTGGATCAGCTTTAAGCCGAACTGAACGTCCCNGAAACGCTGCCGACACAACTGGAGCANACTCCTNCCCTGNGCNGCGGCCTCCTCGGCCAGCTTGGAAAGNGCTTCGGGCTTGAACACAAGCTCTACACCGTGCTCCTCCTGGAAATCACGACAGAAGGCATCAAGCTCCCGGGATGCTTTTTCCACGTCCACCTTTCTCCCCAACTCACGATACTCCTCCAGGAGCTCCTCNCGCCTGTCAATAAGCTCGTCGGTGATAGACAGCTCCGATACGGAGGTTCCAGGGAGCTCAAACTTAAAGTCTCTCAGCAACCGCTCACATACGGTCATCAGCGCTCGCGCTCCCGTGTTNTCCTTTTCCGCCAGAGACGCGATNCGCCCNATCGCACTGTCCTCGAAACGGGCCATAATTCCATAGGCTTCGAATTCCCTCTCATACTGCCTGAGGAGACTGCCTTCTGAGAACTTCAGGATATTCTCGAGATCAGCAGCGCTGAGCTTTTCACAGACGACACGAACCGGCAGACGCCCGATAAATTCTGCTTCGAATCCAAAATCGATGAAGTCCTGGGTCTCAACCTGATTGAACAACTCGCCATCCATGGGCCTCTCGGTCGGATCCGCACCAAACCCNATTTGCCCCTCGCTGAGGCGCTTTCGCACCACTTTTTCCAGACCGGAAAACGCACCACTNACGATGAAAAGAATATGCCGGGTATTAACGGTATCTTTCGTGGCACCTCCTCCCCCCTGCTGCATGCTCATCATTGACTTCATCTGGCTCCGGATATCCATCGGGTTGGTAAGGGGGACCTCGGTTTCCTCCATTAACTTGAGAAGAGTGGTTTGCACCCCGCGGCCACTGACATCCCTCCCGATCATTTCACTCCGAGTGGCAATCTTGTCTATTTCATCAATGTAGATTATTCCAAATTCAGCCAGATCGAGATCTCCCTCCGCCTTCTGCACAAGNTCGCGAACAAGATCATCAACATCGCCACCCACGTAGCCGGTTTCTGAGAACTTTGTTGCATCGGCCTTTACGAAAGGAACCCCAATGAGCTCCGCAATATGTTTAACGAGATAGGTTTTACCAACCCCAGTCGGCCCCACCACGATCACGTTCTGCTTCTGCAGCTCCACTCCCTCAGGAAGTTTCCCATTCTCATTCTCAAGACTGCGCAAATATTTCGCGTGGTTGTAGTGATCACAGACCGCGATCGAGAGNGCCTTCTTTGCCTCATCCTGCCTGATCACAAANCGGTCAAGGTGTGACTTAATATCACGGGGAATATAATCGAACTCGAAAACACTATCAGCTCCCGGACCTTGTGGCGTCTCCGNAACCGATTCTTCAACCTCNCTATTCATTCCGGCCATCCCCCCCCATTGCACGTTGCCCATTTTACCGAAAAAATCCTGCAGACTCTGCTGCAACTCGTCCGGAGTCGGGCTTGTCCCGGGCGCTTGTTTATCGTCATCAGCCATCAGTGCGGAAGATCGNCGTAAAATCTACCTTGTCAATGNTTGGCATGGAATCNCGAGCTCTTCCTCCTGCTACTTTCCGAAATCCTCAAGAATCTGCTCCCATTGCACGGAGAAATCGGGTCGAATCTTGACCAATTCCTCTGCCATTTCCCGGCATTCATCCGTCAGGCCGTTCAGCCATCCGAAGCCGATTGCATTGACCAGCAGCCTTGACCTGTTCGATTTCTCAGCGGCCTCATCAAGAAGAGCGCGGTGAAGATCCAGCAACGACCGNGGGTCTATTTCCTTCCAATCAAGGGACCGCGCCGCACCAGCATCCTCCACCATGAGCCCACTCTCCTGGGACCCAATCACCTGGGAATGAAGCAGCCCGCTCCGGGTCCGGAGCTCAATACCGGCTGCTCCGGGACCAAGAACCCGGACAAGATCCTCAAGAAATTTCTCTGCCTCNGCAGAGAAAAAAAGAAGCGCTGCCCGCTGACTACGTTCGAGGTCTCCCGCCAGCTCAATCTCCTGGAGAGCGTTGGCACCGGCCGCAAATTTTCCATCTGAGAAATATTTCCTCGCGACCTTGCCGCAGAGAAGGCCCCAGGCGTCATCCACCTTTCTGTTCCGAAGGTATCGTAATCGTTCGCGTAATACGCTTTGCCAGACCTTCACATTAAAACGAGCTCTCCCCGTCGTCATGAGAGAACCGTATAACTCCTCCAATGCGAGAACGCCCGATTCCATCTCGAACCTCGTTTTTCCATCGGTCTCAAAATCGGCTTTCGCAAGAAGGCTATAGTCAGCCAAATAGCGNTTCCCGATCCTAACATACGACTGCATCCAATCAGCTTCTGGCCAGGGNCCACTACGGAGAAACTTNTCAAACATATCTCGAGCCCGCTCCAGATACCCCTGCTCCCAGGTCTTTAAGGCCATGGCGAGGAAAACCGTCGCACGAAAGGGCTTGTCTAGAACTTCCGGTATGCGGTCAGCAGGGATGAGTTGTAGACTGGTCAGGAGTTCCGCTGCTGACTGAACTCTTCTTCCCATCACGGAATCAGACGCCTCGCGCTTATTCACAAAGTCAAAGAGATCGGCCAGATGCTGACGCGCATCAGCGCTCCTCCCGTCCAGAAAGGATACTACGACTGCTTCAAATCCAGCCCANATTGCAGTCTCAGCTGGAGCCTGCTCATTCTGCCAGACCGCACAGAACTGTTCTTCTGCCCCCACATAGTCATCCTCTTCAAGAAACTTTCGGGCAGCNTGGTAGGTCTCATTAATCTGCATCGCGGCCTCGAGCCCCAGATTAGGGTTCTTCTCCGGGTCGACCATCAGGGAGGTATCACCAAAGCCATCTCCCTCCTNCTTCTCAGACTTCATGGAAGAAAAGTAGAGTCCTGCAGCAGNAAGAAGAGCGCATACGACCAAAGCAGATAATCCAACAAGAAGCTTTCGCCGGGCATCGTATCTTTTCCTCCGCTTGCTNCGAGTCCCTCCCCGNACTGGAGCCTTCGTTCCCTTTTCCTTCAAGATCATCCGCGCNGCCTCAAGCTCACCCCTGAAATCTTCNTAGTCATTAAAACGCTCATCGGGGTCATCCGCCATTGCCCTTTCCACAATCTGCACGGTCTCGTTCGAGAGCCATGGTGCGAGCCGTTTCAGCGGGACTATCTCCTGCTTGGCCTTCCAAGCCGCCTTGTTGGTTACCTCGTTTAATTCAATCGGACGGCAGCCTGAAAGAGCATGGTAGAGGGTTGAACCAAGCGCGTATATATCTGCCCGGTGATCTTCCCCTGCCTGCTCAAGCACCTCCGGAGCCACGTAGGTGGGAGTAGCCCATATTTCATCTGCATGGACCATCCCGCTCTCAGTTANAAGGGANAACCCGAAGTCCACCAGCTTGGCAGTGCCGTCCTCGGCAATAAGGATGTTTCCCGGTTTGATATCCCGGTGAAGAAGGCCCGCACTATGAGCCGAACGCAACCCNTCAACCACCTGAAGGGCAAGGCGCACCACCGCATCCTCGGGAAGAGCCCCGAATTCAGACATGCGTTCCTCCAGACTTTCTCCAGGAACCAGCTCCATGGCAATGAAGTAGCGCCCATAGGCTCTTCCCACCGTATAAACATCAACAATGTTTGGGTGACTGACTGTCGCAGTCAGGCGCGCCTCCTTCTTNAATGCGGCCTCCCTTTTTNCATCTGCCGAGTATTCCTCGTTGAGAACCTTGACCGCGATTTCTCGATCGAGAGCGGTGTCGTGCGCCGCGTAAATAACACTCATACCCCCATGGGCAATACGGCGAACCAGAAGATAAGCCCCCATTTNCGTCTTTACCCGCACCTCCTGGCCACACGCCGGGCAAGCCACTCGGGCGAAGGGCCCAACCTCGGCAACATTCATCTCGCCCTTNCATTCCGGGCAGCTGGCCAGATGATCNNTCACTCCCTCAGGGTAGATCCAACCCGGACCCGGTGGCAAGGCGCGTTCCGGCCTCAATACCTCGCTACTTGCCCCATGCCGCCTCCTNCCCCACCCTTCCCGGGTGACGATCACGGTCGAGACATCCAGTGGCGAACGGCTCGACCTGTTTCTTGNTCGGGAACTNCCAGATCTCTCGCGTTCACGCATTCAGAATCTTCTCAAGCAGGGACACATCTTGGTCAACGGGGCTAAGGCCAGGCCTAAGACCTCGGTCAACTCGGGGGACAGCATCACGATCAACCTTCCAGAGCCCACGCCCGCCGAGATTATTCCCCAGGAGATCCCCCTCGACATTCTTCACGATGACCGGGATCTAATTGTTATCAACAAGCCCCCGGGGATGGTAGTTCACCCTGCACCCGGAAATCCCGATGGCACTCTTGTGAATGCTCTTCTCCACTACTGCGAGGGCAACCTTCCCGGCATTGGCGGAATCGAGCGCCCCGGCATTGTTCATCGGCTGGACAAGGACACCAGTGGTTGCATTGTTACGGCCAGGACAGACAAGGGCCTTCAGTCTCTGCTCAGCCAGTTTGCGGAAAGAAAAACTACCAAGCTTTACCTGGCAGTCACGGAGCGATCTCCGATACAGCCCTCAGGATCAATCTTCACCCATATCGGACGCCATCCGGCAAGACGGCAGATGCAGGCCGTTCTTAATCCAGGAGAAGGATCGAGCCGCCCTGCCATCACGGATTACTATGTCCTACACCGTTCTGAATCGCCCAAGTGGGCCTTGGTCCTCTGCCACCTTCACACTGGTCGNACCCACCAGATCAGGGTGCATATGAAGCACATCGGCTGCCCGCTGCTTGGGGACCCTGTCTACGCCAACCCAAAACGGCAGCTACCTCAAGCTGAACGCCTCATGCTTCACGCCTGGCGCCTCGGATTTAGCCATCCCGAAACGGGTGAGTTCAGAACCTATGAGGCTCCACCCCCTTCTGAATTTGAAGCATTCTTTCCAAACGNGGAATGTCTCGATACTATCCGAAACACTAGTCCGGACGCCTTGCAAGAGGTTCTCTCTCCCAGCACCTAGAGAAAAGGAGACGAAACCGTAACTACNTCAAAGATATGAAGATCACCTGCCTCGATGCCTCCACCCTGACCAGGGGCGATATTGACTTTGCTCCGCTGGAGGAGCTTGGGGATTTTTCGCACTTTGACCGGACCGACCCGNCTCANATCNTCGAACGGTCTCAGGATGCNGAAGTAATCCTCACGAACAAGGTCGTCCTTGACGCTGGGATCATCCAGTCACTTCCTAATCTTAAATTAATCCTCGTNTGCGCNACGGGAGTNAATGTCGTNGATCTCGATACCGCAANGGCAAGAGGCATACCNGTCTGTAATGTCGCCGGTTACTCCACTCCNAGTGTCGCNCANCANACGGCGGCGCTTCTTCTCTCCCTTGTCACCAAGGTTCACCGATTTGCAAATGAACATGAGGAATGGCCTCGATCCCCAATTTTCACCCGCTTNACCCACCCGATCAGCGAGCTTGCAGGGCGTTCCTGCGGCATCATCGGCCTTGGAGAAATCGGATCAGCCTTCGCTGGAATCGCAGAAGCCCTCGAAATGAAGGTGCAGGTTCTCGCGCGCGAGGGGTCATCTAACTCACGTCGTCCTGATCTCCCCCGCATCCAATCTGAGGAATTCTTTGCCACTTCCGATGTTGTCTCGCTGCATTGCCCTCTCACCAGTGATAATGAGCATTTAATTAATCAGACTACTCTCTCGACCATGAAAACCGGCTCCCTTCTTCTTAACGTCAGCCGGGGCCCCCTGGTCAATGAGNTCGATCTNGCCGAGGCTCTTCGATGCGGTCACCTCTCCGGAGCAGGGCTCGACGTTCTTTCCGAAGAACCTCCCCGCCCCGACCACCCACTACTGGCACCAGACCTCGCGGACAAGAATCTCATAATGACTCCTCACACCGCCTGGCTTTCCCTGGAGTCGCGCCGCCGTCTTCTCGCGGGCGTGGTAGACAATCTGAAAAACTGGATTGCCGGAACNCCCTCCAATCGGGTGGCCTGACAGCCATGGATGACAGCATCGCTCAACTAATTCCCGCGGTCGAACAGCAGCTTTCCTCCCAGGAGACTCCCTACGTTGCGGAAATCTACCGACGCCTCCTTGAAGAGCCCGATATCGATGAGCATGAGGCCAAACTCATGATCGCCCTCTGCCTCGCTGATGAATCCGAGGCCATGATCGAAAAGGAGCGCGATTTCGACATCGTCCGATACCAGGAACTTCTCNNCCTTCTACCTATTCTACCCGGTTAACTCATCGCCCTCTTATCCGTGCTCAGAGCGCTCCGACTTCAACTCCGGAAAAGGTATAGCCCCCTCCTTAACCGGGTCTGCTCGCCACCAGCCGACGACCATCTCGCGACCGGCTCACTGGGAGAGAGAATCGCCTGCGCCTACCTCCGATCCGAGGGTCGCCGCATCCTCTACCGGAATTTTCGCGCCCCAAAAGGAGGAGAAATCGACATCGTGGCCCGCGACGGCAACACCCTTGTATTCGTCGAAGTGAAAACCCGCACCAGCGAGCGATTCGGCCGCCCTCTGGACTCTGTCGACAACAAGAAAAAGAAGCTCATGCAACGTGGAGCCAACGGTTGGCTCCAGCTACTGGGAACCCGTGATCTCAGATGGCGTTTCGACGTGGTGGANATCATCCTCCNCGAGGGGAAGAAGCCTCGCGTCACCATGGTGGAAAATGTGACGGGGTNACGCGATGAGNNNNCGCACCCAGAATCACTCTCAGCCCCCAATTAGCTCCAGCAACTGACTGACAGGAACGCAGTTCTTAAAAACCATCTGCAGGTTATTTTGAACTCCCTCCTTTTCGGTGTAGTAGAGGGACTCCGTACTAGCGGCAATACCCACTACTTGGCCTTGCTCATTGAGCACCGGCGCGCCGCTTGAGCCCTTCCCAAAATCAGCCGTAATTGCCATGGCCGGCACGGGCTTACGATTTCGCTGTGTCACAAAATACCGAGCCACCCTGCCCTCGCTAAGCGTATAGAACTTCCGGTTCGGATGACTGATGAGACTCACTTTAGCTCCAACTGGCGCTGACGGGCCGAGGGCAACCGGCTTAACGCCGGTTTTTGGCAAACGCAACACCGCAAGGTCGTATTGCTCGCTTGATGCTACCACATCTTCGACCATGAACATCCGTCCATCGAAAAGCCTGACAGCCAACCCAGACCGCTCCGGNTTGTCTACTACATGATAGTTTGTCACCACCAGGTCCTCCGCAATAAGGAATCCACTGGCCGGAGCAATATGCCAATCTGGACACCTGTTACACTTGTAAACTCCACCAACCACAGCCACCGCCTTTTGAGCTTCGTCCGCACTTGACTGACAGACGTCAGGCAACTGCAGTTTAGCCTTGGGTTCTTCTTTTAACTTCTCGATCAAATCCTTCATCTCCACGACCGAGTCTGAGTCCATCATCTCCGTGACCCTGGACGTCATTTGCTGAACGATCTGCCGATCATTAATTACCGACGGCTCAGAGTGACTGGAGGCTGGCGCTTCCTCATTCAGAATTGCTTCCTCATTCAGAATTGAGGTGCACCCGCAGAGCACCACGCCTGCAATCGCAACTGGCAATAGTTTGATCCAATTCATGNTTACGNCGGAACCTTAGAACAAGTGNAGCAAGGCCACCAGCGATTAGTCGCAGCAGACATGATCCGCTGGCTGGAAGAGATCCATGAGGAGATGAACGCTGACACCGTAANAAAAAACGATCTACACCTCCGCTNGGCACCCNCATTGGGGNATTGNTTACATGCTCCCNAAAAACTGAANAAATGGGACCATGAAGCACCACAAAGCCAGTGGTTCAGAGGAGGTTACAAGTGCNTCCCCTGTCANTTGATCAGCTTTGCCACTGGAGCAAATGAGCGGCGATGCTCCCTGCAGGGCCCATACTCCCTGAGAGCCTCCAGGTGAGCTTTCGTGCCGTAGCCCTTGTGCTTGTCAAAGCCATAGACCGGAAACTCCTCCGCCAGCTCCTGCATCCTTCGATCCCGCTTTACTTTTGCAATGATGCTGGCAGCCGCAATCGAGAGACTGATTCCGTCACCCTTGACTACCCCCTTTGCATCGATGGGNAAGCCGGGGACATCCAGTCCATCAATGAGACAGAAGACCGGACGAACGGGAAGCGNCAGAGCTGCTCGTTCCATCGCAGNATGAGTAGCGCGCAGAATATTCAGCTCATCAATTTCANCCACCTCGGCAAAGGCGAAACCCCAGCAGANNNGNGAATCACNNGTCAACTCNTCATAGAGAAGATCNCGNCNCNNGGNGCTGACNTTCTTNGAATCATCCAGNAANTCNTGNGAATAGCCNCGGGGTAAGATNACNGCTGCCGCGNNCACCGGNCCAGCCAANGGCCCCCGNCCNGCNTCGTCGATNCCNGCAACNGGGNCTCTNCCGCGNTCGANCANTTCTCNTTCCAGCTCCAGATNCGGCATCNCNANCNTTCTANNGCANCNGNCNAGNNAACTCGACCNCCAACTTNATCCTNANGNNNNGCCAGCAACANNTCCGNNCNCNCTGNGCCAGAANATANACCCCNCCNCCAANCNCNAGAGTTCCNAGNCCCCANAGCGNCTCNTCNGGCTTATCNCGNATAATNTANACNACCATCCAGNNATTGANNGCCACNAAGAANGNNGGNGTGAANGGATANCCCCACGCCTTAACCGGTCGAGCNCGNTCGGNATGNNGNATCCTCANCCAGAANACCCCNGCNACCGTNACNAGAGCAAAGAGCACGAGAAGCAGNTCNATATAAACGAGGACCTNCTCNAAGCTGCTNGTCAGNATCAGNNCNATCGCCACCCCGGNCTGAAGNANAACCGCATTGGCAGGAATTCCCGAACGNGACTTCCGGGCCAGCANCCGNANCCCNCGAAAATCCTCTCCCATCCGCTGNGCCACCCGTGGCCCNACCCAGATACTGGCACTCANCATGGANACNAGNCCNAAGCTGATCAANCCCGCCATCACCCGGCCACCTGTCTCCCCNAGAACATGATCCGCNGCTACCTTNGCCACNTCNATNTCNCCCTNCATGCTNNCNATNGGNGCACTGTAAAGAAANCCTCCNTTCANNCCGATGTAGAGNANGGTCACCAGAGNNGTTCCAACCAGNAGCGCNCGTGGNACNGTCCNCTGGGGATCCCGCACNTCATCAACAATGTAAGTNGCCGCATTCCAACCCGTGTAGGCATACATNACGAANACCAGNGCAATNGCGAACTCCGCACTNAAGACTAGGCCGAAGTCCCCCTCCCGGGGAAGAAAGCTCACCTGATGCCCCCCTCCCAAGAGAAAGCAGGCCCCAATAAGCGCAACGATGCATAGCACCTTGAGGGCGGTAAAAACAATCTGGAAACGGGACCCGAGTCGAATGGGCCTCAGATGAATTCCGGCTACTCCCAGCACTACCGCAACCGAAAGAAGTAAGGGCCACCCCTCTCCCTCAAGAGACAGCGCGCCGGAAAAATAGGTTCCAAACGCCAGCGCCCCCAGGGCGATGGGAGCCGCGAAACCCACTGTCACCGAAATCCAACCGGCAAGGAACCCCAGCGCAGGGTGGTAAACCCGGGAAAGCAAATGATACTCGCCACCGGAACGAGGAAAGGCCGCGGCCAACTCGCCGTAGCATACCGCCCCACACAGGGCACACCCACCTCCCAACGCCCAGAGAAGCATGAGAACAAAGCCCGATTGAATATCCACCAGCTGGTAGCCCAGACTGGTGAAGACCCCCGTCCCCACCATGTTGCCAACCACCACTGCGATCGCCGGCCCCAGAGTGACCGGTCGCGATGAGGCGGGCCCCTCTTGCGTCATACCCGTAATCTAACTTCCGGAAGACCGCCCGAAAGATCAAACTGGCTCAGGAGACCTCTCATTGTTCTCCCGCAACCTAGTTCACTTCCGGCCCCGAGCACTTGTAAACCCCGGAAAAGTAGTGTTTAACTGCCGCATTCATGAGGTTCCTGCCCGGCTCGCTGCTTTCCGCCATCGTGGTCCTCTCCCTGGTCCTTGGACTGGGTCTCATGGCTCAGCTCGGCCATAAAAAAGGATCTGATCCAACTAAACCTCAGACCCTAATGACTCCTCCTCCGCTGGAGGACCTGGGGAAAGACTACAAAGTCAGGCTGGTCTACTTCGTCCCCACCGACCGCGAGGCAAAACCGGGCTATCGGGAAAAATGCGAGGTTCTCATGCGGGTGGTAGCTGACGTCTACCAGAGGGAAATGAAGGCCAACCACCATCAGACCAGAGGTCTCGACTTCGAGTTCGCTGAAGATGGCCGGCTCCAGGTTCATCTCGTCAAGGCCAAGCACCCATCCACCTTCTACACCGGAGAACCCTTCGACGTGGACCGCCTCCTGAACACCCAGCAACAGGAAATCTGGGAGACCACCGGCTACTCCCGCAACCGGCCGACTCTCGTCTTTTCCGAGGCCGGGGCCGTGGCCGAGGCCCGTCCTATTCCTCATATCTACTCCGGTCTCGCCTGCGTCTCAGGCGATATTTTCCGGGACGAAGTGACCGCTTCCACCATCGAGGAGCAGATCCGCTACTTTATGGACCAGACCCCGGTGCGCAAGGTAGCCGGAGAGGACGAACACCCCCGCAACAGGGAATCCCAGACCAGCAACGGCGTCCTCATCCACGAACTGGGCCACATCTTTGGTATGCTCCATGACACCCGAGATCCACGGAACATCATGATGCGGGGATACGACCAGCTCGGGCAGATGTTCGATCATGAAACCGCTCCCGGGCGCCCCGCACGTTTCTCTCCCGCTCATGCCCGGATGGCCGCCGTCAGCCGCTTCTTCAACGAGTCCTTCGACCAGAGCGACACCAAGGCCCCTCTTATCGAGGAATTCAAGATCGCCAACCCTCCCAAGGCAGGACAAAAGACCGTAAAACTCTCCCTCAAAATGAGCGACGACAAAGGACTGGGGCCCCTTGTCATCCTTCAGCGTGGCGGCGGACAAATCGACGCTCTCGTCAGAGACCTCTCCCTGAAGAGCGCCCGGAAGAGGGCTGGGATTCTTACCGTAACCGCGCCACGCCCTCTCGTAGCCGGTCAGCCAGTGGTCTACATCGTCAATCTCTTCGACGTGAACGGGAACCTGAGTCAGTCCGTGATCAACTCTCAGGTAGTTCCGTAGTAAGACTCCCCCGCCCTCATAGCAACTCGCCTCCACCAGTGGAGCCAATGGCCGGAATTGAACCGGCGACCTGATCATTACGAATGACCTGCTCTACCCCTGAGCTACATTGGCTTTTGCTGGCGCTGAGGAATCCCCTTTACTTCTTCCCTCCCCAGTTGAACTGGGCCGGGTGAGCCGCACTCTGGGGATAACACTCTCAGACCGCCGCGATGTAACGCCGCGCAGAGCTCTCCGCAAGCCTGTAACGCTGCCCCGGAGCAGCACTCTCCTCTTCAGGAGGGCCTTTCTGGAGGCTCCGGAGAACCCAGGAGCCTGTGCCATTACAAAAATACGCTCCGTGTGTAATGGATCTCCCTCCTGAAACCTATTTATATGACCTGATGCGACTTGGATTGTCATCTGGAATAGATCCAATACGATCCACTACGATTATGATGCAAATAGTTGAATGGTGGCAGAACTTGGAACCGGAAGGCATGCGGACCTTCGTAACGATCGGAATGGTCTCCAGCGGGGTCCTGTTTGTTCAGATGATCGTCTTACTCTTCGGTGGTGCGTTCGACATTCCCGACTTTGACCTGGATGTGGGATCTGGCGGTGCCGCCGGCATGTTTTCTGTTCGTGGAATTGGGGCGTTCTTTACAGGGTTTGGCTGGACCGGCGCCACCGTCCTTGACAGCGGACAGAGCCTTCCCATCGCCTTGATTGCGGCCACCCTTGTCGGAGGAGGAACGCTAACGGTGTTTATCCTGCTAATGCGGTGGATCTATAGCATGCGAGCAGACGGCACCATGGATTACAAAAAAGCCCTGAACCAGATCGGCAGTGTCTATGTGCCCATTCCTCCCCGCCGCGAGGGGCTCGGCCAGATCGAGGTCCTCGTCCACGGCCGCATGACCACCGTCAAGGCCCTCAGCGACGCCGAGGAGCGCCTGGAAAATCTCACCGCCGTGAAGGTGGTGGAACTGGTCGATGAGCGAACTCTCCTGGTGGAAAGACTAAGTCCGGGGG
>PBTP01000045.1 GCA_002729275.1 Roseibacillus sp.
GGAAGAAAACCCTGCTTATGGATATGGATTTGAGGAAGCCGAAGGTGCATAGGCAATTTAACCTTCGGCGTGGTGACTTGGAGAAGGGAATGTCTGAGGTTCTGTCGAGCCAGTGTGATGCAGGCGAGGCAATTACTAAGACTCCGGGCATCGAAATGCTCGATGCCATTTTTGCGGGAGGGAAGGCTCCGAACCCCGGGGAGCTTCTTCGGGAAGAGGCGATCTCGAAGCTCTTCGCATGGGCCCGGGAGCATTACGATCACATCGTGATCGACTCCGCGCCAATTCTTCCAGTTCCGGACACCCGAATCATCTTTCCGCTCGTAGATAATCCCTGCTTGGTCATCAGGGCGAACGTGGTGCCCAAGCCAGCCGTTTTCCGGGCTCTCGACGTCATGGAGGAAGATGGAAGCCGAGTTGTTGGCATTGTGCTGAATGGTTACCGGGAAACGAGAAGGCTTCTGGGCTACAATTACTCCTATGGATCTTACCGCTATGGGAAATACGGCTACAGCCAGTATGGATATGGGGGATATGGCAGCTATGGATCCTACGGGAGTGACGACGACGAGGAGTGAGCAGGACTCGCCGATGAGACCTGCGTGACTATCCTGTGCCCGCCTGGCTCGAGGGGGGCTTTTATTCCGTGGGTTTGACCGTCAGAGAGAGATGGCCGGAGTAGATTCGGATCTTGCGGGAGCTGGCGCGGGTCCGCTCAGCGATGATTTTGAGGCGATCCGCGGTGGCGCGAAGTGCTGACCGGATGGCTGGCAGGCGCTGCGCCGCCTTTACTGCCGCTGAGTCAGCCTGTTGCCCCGGCGCTGAGGCGTTCCTGGCGGATTCGATCTGCTCGTTGTATTTCCGCTCCTCAGTCTTGAGTCGGGTTTGCTCGGCCCTCGCATAGAGAACCATGGCGGGACCTGGTTTGTGTTGGAGGGTTATTTCTGCGCTTAAGAAAAAATCCCGTTCCGCAGGCCCATCGGGCCATTGGGCTCGTAGTTCCTGCGGAAGGATAAAAGTGCCCGTGTTAGAATTTGCCAAGATTTTCAATTCTGGAACCTTCCCTGGTAGCCCCTCGGCCTTCACGAGAACCTCTCCCTCGTAGGAATGGCGTAGTATTTCGACCGGGATCTCAAGGTTTCCCTCCGAGGAAAGCGTGAAAGCTTGATCTCCTGCAACCTTGATCGAGAGAGGGTTTTTTGAATCAGAGATTGAAAGCGCCAAGCTGGGGGCAAGAGCGGTGGAGTAGGACTCCTTACTGAAATCTCTGGCGCGATGAAGAAGCATGCCAACCCGCGCCTCCGCGGTATTGCCCTCGCCTGTTCCCCGCACGGTAATGAATCCATCCCATGGTGGAGTTTCGGGATCGGCGGTAAGAGCGAGGATGGAGTCGCGCCCTTTCCCCATCGTGACCGGGGGGCAGTGCACTCCCTTTGGGAGTCCTTCCACCTGGAGTTCGATATCGCCATTATAGCCACCCTGGCGCATGGCGAAGACCCGGATTTCAACGCGCCCACCTGGAGAGAGGGCTGGAGTAAGAATGTCTACCTCGTTCTTAATATGGGTGGGACGCCAGGGTATGGCGACCAGATCAAAGCGGGGAGTGGGCTTTTGGATGCTGAGCCGATAGAGCTGATCAGTTCCACCGCGACCTGCCAAGTTCATGATGGTGACCCGGTAGGTCCCGTCTTCGGGAGCCTTGAAGTGCAGAGCGGCGTCCCCGCAAGGTAGCGGAAACCGGCGCTCCCCGGTGTCATCCGAGAGGTCATCCGCAGAGCCGGAGGGCTGGAGGCTTTCCCCAGCTTCCGGGTCGCGAATCATTCTTTCAATCAGGAGGGTTGCATCGACGGTAGTGCCAATGCGTTGGGCGAAGGCTTCGATCCAGAGCTCATCTCCCTTCTTGGCCTCGAAACGGTAACGGTCGAGGTCACGGGTCTGGTCGAACCGACCCTGAACCTCACAGGGGACCTGAACACTCTGGCTGTCTCCCCCCGGGCCGGTCTCGGTTTCCAGAACCATTGGAGCGGTCGAGACACCAAGGGGGATGGCGTTGGAGGCATTGGCACCGTCCTGGAGCTGATAGGCCCCTGTGGGGATCATGGACTGGCGAATTTGAGTGCTGTTCGTAAATT
Organism: Roseibacillus sp.; assembly: GCA_002729275.1. GTDB lineage: Bacteria > Verrucomicrobiota > Verrucomicrobiia > Verrucomicrobiales > Akkermansiaceae > Roseibacillus_B. Next base: position 2,133 of record PBTP01000045.1, read on the forward strand.
TCTCGAGAGAGTCGATGGAGACTTGGGCCTCCACCACATCCAGGAGGCGGTTACCTAGCCGAATTCTACGGGCCGGATCACTGCCGGGAAGATTACGGCCATAAACGACATGGGTGGTGGTCTTCCCTGATTCGCCCGCCGGTGGATACATGAACAAGACCTGGGGGCCGCGCGAGACTTCAAGGCGATAGGTGTATTCCGATCCCCCACGGAAGGTGAAGTCGGAGACTTGGATGAAATAGCGCCCACTGGAGGGAGCACTGCATGCCACCATGGCATCACGGTCAGAGTTATCGCGGTCCCTATCGAGTTCGGACCCATCAGGGCCGTAGAGGGTGAGAGATGCACTGAGTCTCGAGGTCAGAGCTTCGGAGGTGCAGGACAGTCGGATTTTCTCTCCAGCCTCCAGATCAATTTGGTAGAAGTCGCTGGCGCTCTCTTCTGTCCTTCCATTGACGATTGTTTCGACTGAGATCTGCATGGCCCGGTCTTTCATGGAATTGATGCCTGATTCGATGACCTCTGGCTTGGTGCCCACCACGAATCCACGGGGAGAGCTCAATCCCTGGGCGCATCTCACATGGACTCCGTAGCGCCCTGCTTTGGCGCCCGCGGGTATTTTAATGCGAAACCGGTTTGGGTTTTCCGGGGATGTTACAGAGGGAAGTGCTTCGGTTTCGATAGTGAAGCCATGCTTTTCGGTGGCAAAGATCAGCCCGGTGGCGCCTTCCAGTTCCTCGCCAGTGATGGAGATGTCCACGGACTGTCCAGCCTGTCCGCCGCCCGGAAAAATTGACTCAAGGACGGGAACAGCCTTCTGGGCAAGGAGGCCGCCGCTCGGGATGAAGAGCAGTATGATTGCCGAGATGACGGGCGGTATGAACCTGGGAAACATCTCGATAATCCAATGGCTGCGCTAACAGAAACGAAGCAGAGGGGAGCTTCAGTGGTTGTAGATAAATTCCCGACTGTTGAGGAGAACCCAGACCAGATCCTCGTAGGAGGCCCTTAAGGTCGTCCGGTCCCCGGATGCCGCCGAGAGGTGATCTGAAGCTATTTTGAGGTCCGAGGCTGTTGCCGGGCGAGAGTAGGCGCGAAGGTAAAGCTCCTTGATTCTGTCCTGGTCAGAGAGGGAGCCATCCCGGAGAAGAAGGGAAACCCGGGAGAGAGGAGAGGCTAGCTTGCTGCTGGTTTCCTTTGAGTTCACCAGTTGAACTGCCTGGGCGAGACTAAAGGTGGAGGTGCGCTCACATTCGCAGGCACTGGCCATGTTGGGTCGGCCGAAGATGGCAAGAAAGTGAAATTCCCGGGCGAACTGGTCATCAGGAAGTTGGATGGCCCGGGCTCCGGCAGGTTGTCCTCGGAAGGAATCACTGCCGTTGGTGAGTTGGTTGATTGCGTCGGCGAGGACTTCTGCTTGGAGACGACGAGGATAGAAGCGGGAGTAATTCTGCTGATCATCCCGGTTGTGTTCATTCGGCGCGCTGCTGGTCTGGTAGGTGTCGCTGTTACATATCAGCCGAATGAGAGACTTAAGGTCAAACTGGCTCTGAGCCACGTGCTGCTCGAGGGCGTTAAGAAGGGCGGGATGAGTGGGGGGATTGGTGATCCGCATGTCATCCTCAGGGTCCACGAGGCCTCGACCAAAGAAGTGTTTCCAGTATCGGTTTGCAATCATACGCGCAAAATAAGGGTTTTCCGGATCGATCACCCAGTCAGCGAGGGCCTGACGGGGATCCTCTCCGGGAGAGAGCTCCAGAGTGCCTCGGCCGGGAAGCGCTGGCCCGATATCCTGCTCGCTGCTGGGATTCTTTGCCAGGGCGGTTTTGGACCGGTGAACAAAGGCGCCTTCCCCGGGGCGGGCAGGCTTGCTCTCCAGAGTAGTGAAGAATGCGGCGAGACCATAGTAGTCGTCCTGACTCCAGGTCTCATAAGGATGATGATGGCATTGGGCGCATTGAAGACGGATTCCAAGGAATACCTGCCCCATGTCCTGCATGCGCTCTTTGTCCCCATTGACATTACGATACCATGCGACAGGAGGGTTATCCCGAATCGTCCCGGTGGCAGTCAGGATTTCGTGGACGAATTGATCGTAGGGCTTATTGGCCTGAATGGATTGCCGGATCCACTCGTGGAAGGCGTAGGTGTCGGGGCGGTTCCGGTCATTCCGGCGCTGGTTTCGCAGGATGGAGGCCCATTTTCCGGCAAAGAAATCAGCGTAACTGCTTCCTTCCAGAAGCTTGTCGATCAGTTGAGAGCGTTTCGCGGGTGAATCGTTAGAAAGGAAAGCCCTGGTTTCTTCCAGAGAAGGGAGGCGCCCGGCAATGTCAACGGTGACNCGGCGTAGAAATGTTCCGTCGTCGCAGGGCTCCGAGGGGGGAAGTCCGAGGGTCTGGAGCTTGGCGAAAATATGGGTATCAATGAGGTTCTTGGGCTCAGGGATGTTTTCCACGGGAGCGCCGAGTGGAACAGTTGCCCGGAACACTGTCATTTCCTCCCGGAAGCGAACCATGACAGACGCGGTGCCACTCTTGCTCTTAAGTTTTACAAGTCCAAGGAGGTCAACTTCTGCCATGCTTTCGTCATTGGACTCNTAGACTGCNGCCCGCGTGATGTCCCTCGAGGANCCATCGCTCATATGGGCGGTGACTCTCAATTGCTGGGAGGCCTCTGGCAGAGTGATGCGCTCCGAGGGCATCACTACAATACGNTCTACNCCAGGCTCCTCATCGGNAGGGGTGGCTTTTGAGCCCAGTTGCCCGATCCACCTGATCAGAGTTTGATAGTCGTCTCCCTNGGGCGTGAGNCTGGACCCTCCCTTATGGGGGAGCTGTCCGGATCCTTTTAAAACAAGNAGGCTATGTTTGGGCGCAGCTCGGAAGATGCGGCGCCCNCGCCCCTCNCGAAGNTAGGCGCGGTCCTTCTCNGGCTCAAACCCCATCAGGGAGAGGCGGAAGCTGTTCTGGCCTCCGACNTTGCCATGGCAGCTCCCTCCGTTGCATCCGTGGCGGGTGAAAAGGGGGACGATTTCGTTGACGAAGCCAACCGGGGCGGTCGACCCCTGCTGCTCTACGATGACCTGCCTTTCTTGGCCGCGGGTCTCTCCCACCATGGCCGTGATGGTAGCGGTTCCGTTTTTCAGGGGTCGGATGTATCCCGATGAATCGATTTCGATGATGCCTTCAGGGATACAGGCGTAGGTTGCGCTCCGGGTCAGGTCCTCACGATTGTTGAGCAAGACCAGTTGATGTCCGACGTGAGGACCAACGAGAGTGACGGGGGCATCTTCACTCCAACTAAGGGAACCTTGAGAATACGCCGCACCAAGGGTGAGGAGGAGAAGNGAGAGCAGACGGATGCCGGAGAACATGAGTTCAGTCAGCTCAGAACAACGGAAGTGGGCTGCCCTCACAGATGATGAAGGGGCGACCCTCCCGATCGTGAAGCTCGGCTCGATGATCGATTCCCATGGCTTGGTAAACTGTGGCGTGAAGATCGGCAGGGCTGCAGGCATTGCTGGTGGGCAGGGCTGCGTTCTTGTCGCTGCTGCCATAAACCTGCCCTCCGCGAATACCGCCACCTGCGAAGGCGACGGAGTAGACGGCGGGGTGATGGTCTCGCCCTCCTTTGCCATTGATCTTTGGGGTCCGGCCGAATTCGGTGAGAAAGACAACAAGAGTCTCGTCGAGTTGGCCCCGCTGCTCGAGGTCGGTAAGAAGAGCGGAGGCCGCCTGGTCGAACACGGGGAGCAGCCGCTCTTTCATCTTGGGGAAGTGATTGTGGTGAGTATCGAAGGTGTCGGAATACCCGCCCTGTAAATCTTCAGCAGCACAGACAACCTGAACCACGGGCACGCCCACTTCAGTGAGACGGCGTGCGAGAAGCATGCCCTGTCCACCCATATGGTCGCCATACATCGCGCGGAGGCGAGGGTCTTCCTGATCGAGGTCATAAGCCTCTTTGACGGGGGAGCTGACGAGCATGTCCGCGGCCATCTGTCGAAAGTGATCGAGCTCCTGATACTCAGCGGCTCCATTTGCGGCCAGTCGTTGCTCGAGCTGATCAAGCATGACGAGCCTTTTTCGAAATCGGTCGGACTTGACCCCCAAAGTGAGATCGAGGGCAGGTTCGGTATGCCGAATGGTCCCCGAGTAGGGAGTCCCGTCAGGGATCCGCAGCATCACCGGGTCATAATCGGATCCCAGCCATCCCGCGTCATCGCCAGCCATGAGGGCCCCATTATCATACATTGTGTGGGGCATGCGGATGGCATTGGGGATCCCAGCAGTTCTCTCCTGAAATCTCCCCAGGAAGGAAGTGACTGAGGGCCAGTTTGTTCGATTGCGTGCCCGTGTCCCGCCAATCGGGTCGCGCCCTGTCATGCTCTTGTAGAGGCCGCTTCCATGGGCGCCTTGGGAGTGATGCACGGATCGCACGATAGCCATCTTTTCGCTGTGTTTCGCGAGAAGAGGCAGGTGCTCACAGAATTGGATTCCAGGGGTTGCAGTTGGAATTTCGCCGAACTTGCTTTTGTAGTCCGACTGAGCATCCGGTTTGGGATCAAACGATTCTTGCTGGGCCATCCCTCCCCAGAGAAAGAGGACGATGCAGGATTTTGCCTTGGGTGCTGAGGCCATGGCTTGTTCCGTCGCTGCCTCGGCTCGCATTTGCATCCAACTGGGGAGCGTCAACCCTGCCAGCCCGGCGCTTGAGCGGAGGATCTGTCGACGCGTGAAATTCAGATGAGGATTGACCATTCGATCCCTGTGGATTTGTTAAGGAAAATTATCCATATCTAAGGCTGTGAGGCGATCATATCTTCGTGGTATATTCGGGGAATACCTGGTCCTACACGCTGTAAATATACTCTTTTCCATGTCCCGCCTCTTTCCAAAGTCGTTTCTGGTGCTTTTCGCAGGCCTCATGTGCTCTGCGAGTGGATCTGTGCGGGAGGATCAGGCGGCGTTGCAGTCGATTCGCGAGGCTGGAGGAATCGTGCGTTCTGTGGGGGGAGGTTGGGAGATCGAGTTTCAAAGAAAAGGAAAGGCCATGAAGTCTGATTCCCTGGCTAAGGTCGCGCTTCTCGGTGATTCGGTATTGGCGTTGAACCTGAGGGGGACCNTGACGGCGGACGAGGGTCTCAAGCAATTGGGGGAGCTCCGNAATCTTGGACGCCTCCATCTTGAAAGGACCGAGGTNGGTGATGAGGGCCTAGCTCATCTCACTGGGTTGAAAAAACTCAAATACTTGAATCTTTACGGGACGAGAGTCTCGGATAAGGGGCTTGTTCATCTTGCCTCCCTGCCCAGGTTAGAGCNGGTGTATCTCTGGGAGACTGGCGTTACCGATGAGGGCTGTGCCGAACTTGCTCGCTCGCTGCCCAATCTGAAGATTGTGAGAGGTGTCAACCTCGACGAGGTTGCGGCCCAGGCTGAGGATAGAAAGAAAAAGAGTGAGGAGAAGAAAAAGAAGGTGGTGCGGGTGAATCTGGAATGGACGCCGGCAGGAACAGAGACGCCGCCGAGGTCGAAAGGTGGAGGGACTCTCAGTAGTATCAGTATTATCAATTCGAGGCAGGAGTCGGTAAAGCTCTACTGGGTGGAATACGGGGGTGGTTTAAAATATTACGCAGAGATCGCAGCGGGAGAAACCCTGACGCGCGGAAGTTTTTCCAAGGCCACATGGTTGATATCGGATCTCAATGAGGAGCCGCTGGGGTATTTCACTGCGACGGTGGAGCCGTCACAGGTAAAGGTGCCGGAGTAGGGTGCGCAGGGGGATCTCACGAGTTTCTCTCGGCATCACGGGGGTGATCTATCCGGTGAAGGCAGGCGGCTAAATTTCTGGGGAACTTGAATGCTGTTGGAGGGTTCATTCTCATGATACCTCTTTGACCTACCTCCAAGGTTTCCTCTCAGGCATAAAAATGAAGAATTGCCCAATCCTTATCCTCTCTCTGGTGTTGAGTATGNCAGCTGTGGGNGAGCCTCTGCTCAGCTCGTGGTTCACTGAGCTGTCGGGGCGCTATGCGCGGATCTATCCCGATAACCGGGCGATGGTAACAGGAGCTTCGGTCACGACCTGGTCGAGGGGGCAGGGGAGTCAGCTCCAGCCTGTTTACGCAGGAGTGACCGAGATCTCGGCCACCGCAACAGATATTTATATCCGTACTTCGAATCTGGGTTTTCACGTGATGGGGCCGTGGTACATGGAAAATGGAAACTTGTTTCCAAACTATCCCGCCAATCGGGCTGAGATTTATCGGTTCCCGAAGGCTCCTCTCATTCCAGTATCGAAAACGCCAACCGGGCTTGGAGTAGTTGGTTACATGGTCGATGGAGTTGCTCTTTTTGATTCCCGGGATGCATTCTCCTACGACACCTCGCAGGAGGTGGATGATGGTCCTCGTGCGTCAGCCCAGGTGCAGGGAGACGGGGTGTGGAACCGGGATGCTTACGTGAATGAGGGGGTGACCTTTGACAGGGCCCTTGCTCATCAGGCAGGGTCGAATCATCACTATCATGCCAATGCTCCAGCGATTCGTCATTTTCTCGGAGACTCGGTTGATTACGACCCNGCGACTAATGCGTATATTGAAAGTCCCACAGGNAGACACTCGCCGATCATAGGCTGGTTTCGAGACGGTCTGCCTCTCTATGGGCCCTACGGGTATTGCTCACCGCTGAGCCCGGAATCTGGCATTCGCAGGATGACTTCTGGCTATCAGCCAAGAGATGGCAGTAATGGTTCTGCTGACCTGGCNGGTGTCAGTGGGACTANGCCCTCCGGGATACCCACAGGACGAACGTCTCTGCCCANGTGGGTATCCCGAAATTCCGGGGGNGATTCGAATCTGACGGCAGATAATTACGGCCCNCCGGTTTCCTCGGATTTCCCCATCGGTCATTATCTGGAGGATTATGCCTACAAAGGGGACCTGGGGTTTAGCTTATTTGAGGGAGAGGGAACCTTCGATCCTGCGCTGCACCATGACCTCAACGAATACAACGTCCGGTATTGTGTGACTCCGGATTACCCAGATGGAACTTGGGCGTATTTCACAAATATCACTGCGGATGGTTCTCCCGTCTTCCCCTACAACATAGGACGCTATTACTTTGGATCTCCCACAGGAAATTCTCCCGTAACAGTGCCGGGAAATGCAGTCGTGCACTTTGAGGGTGGTCCAAGGGTAAGCGCGAGAATTGACACGGTTGATTACACGAGTCCCGGCGCGGTCACTTTGGCATGGTCGGCCGCGGAGGGCGGGAGGTATGTCATTGAGTCGACGACGACGCTGGCGGTTGGGTCATGGGCGGCGGAGGCCTTTAATGTGAGGCCCGAGAAGGAAAGACTCTCCTACCTGCTGGATAATGCGGGTAACCTCCCGGCTCCCGATAAAAAGTTTTTCCGCAGCAGGCTCATGGAGCTGGACCCCTTTGATGAGGATGGGCTCGAGAGCTTTGATTTCACTCCAGCGGTTTCCCATGTGTTTCAGTTCCCGATTTCTCCACCCCTCCCAAAGGTTATTGGGGCCCTGACTGTCGGGGGAGTGGAGGCAGAGGTGATTGCTTTTGATCCCTCCACCGGATTAGTGGAGGCAAGTTTCGACGATTCAGACCTCCCGGGTGGCGAGTATTCCGCCCAGCTCAATGGCTCCCTTGCCTCCCTGAATACCTATTCGGTCGCTGGAGCTAATAATGTCCTGCTACTCATTCTTGATGACTGGGGAATTGATGCCTCCGAGCTCTATAACACGAGAGGGCCAGGGATTCAGTTGGCTGATATGCCGAATCTCCGGGGGTTGTTGTATTCTTCGGGCGAGATTACTGGGACGCCCGATGAGGGTCTTCTCTTCACCCGGGGCTACGCTCAGCCGATCTGCTCTCCCACCCGAGCCACGATTCTGACCGGCCGGCAGACCTATCAGCATGGAGTAGGGAATCCAAATCCTGACAACATTCTGCCAGCGAGTGAGGAGACCTTCCCCGAGATTATTTCGAGGGTGGCACCTGGTTATGGGCTGGCCTCGTTTGGCAAGTGGCATCTTGGGTCGGGAAACACCGGTCCCCGGGACAGGGGCGGGTGGCCCAACTTTTCAGGAACCCTGCAAGGTGGAGTGCAGGACTATAATTCCTGGAACCGGGTCAAGATAGAGGGTGGTGTGGTCGTAGACACCGGGACTGCGATTACAAGTCTGGTGGCGGATGGCGTTTACCTTTCTCCCTACGCGACGTCGGTCCAGGTCGATGAAGCAGTCTCCTTCATCGGGGCGAGAGGGGCCTCGCCGTGGGTCGTCTGGATGGGGTTCAACGCGCCCCACGATCCCTTTCATGATCCGCCGGCTGAGCTCGCGCCAGAGGGTGGGTTTTCCGCTACTGGCATCAGTAATAGAGACTCCTATGTTCGGATGCTGGAGGCGCTAGATCGTGAAATCGGCCGCCTTCTCTCTGCAGTTGACCGTGAACGGACGAACATCCTCGTGTTAGGAGACAACGGAACGCCGAATCAGGTTGATCAGTCACCCTTGGGAGGGCTGGCTGGAGCGAAGGGCTCTCTGAATGAGGGAGGAATTCATGTTCCCTTTTTTGCTGCTGGTCCGGATGTTCGTCAGACTGGAGTTTCGGATACGCTCGTCCAGGTCTCTGACCTGTTTACAACTATCCTCGACCTCACAGGTGTCGATACTGTGGACGAGACCGCAAGGCTCGATCTTCATTCAAACTCACTGGTTCCGATCTTCAATGGTGCCGATACGGCCGAACGACTGATCATCGCTGAGAAATGGGGGCTGAATGCAAGGGACGGGCGGGCTTTGATTTCGGACAACTGGCCTCAATACAAACTGATCTCCCTGCAGGATGTTACTGATCCGGCGGATGTGGCGACCTACCAGATGTACCTCATTGGAGATGCCGGGGTTGAGATTGCGACCCTGACAACCCCCCCGGATGAGGGTGATCCGCATCAGGCCGCTTATAATGCTCTGGTAGCCATTGACCTGGAGCTGGAGCCTGCGCCGGTTGTGACCATTGCCCTGCAGATTGACCTTCCGCCGACTGGGATAAGCACGAATGGGCAGACTGCCAACCTGCCTGCTCTGGTTAACGCTATGAATGGGAATGTTGTGCGCCCTATTGCCATTACGGTTGGGGGTGAGTCGGCAAGTTGGGATAATGGGGGTATTACCCGCAACGGAGTAACGACATCCGCAGCTCGCGTCGATGAAGCAGGAACTCCAGACCCCGCCTCTGTTGTTGCGGAGTTTGACATCGCGAACTCAGGGTTGATTTCGGGTCAGAGCTACCCTGTCGAGGTTGTCTTCCGCGGTGGCGGTGGGGCAAGCCGTATCTTCACCGCGACGAGCCAGTTCATGATGCCCTGAGGTTCGCCATTACGGCTTATCCTGATCTAGAATGGCTATTGCTTCGGTGCAGAAAACTTCCAAAGCGTTTGGTCGCTTCGGATATAGAGAGAGTCCTGCGATATACTGGGCGTAGCTAGAATCGTTTCTCCCAGCGCAAACTCGCTCACGACCTCCCCGGTTTCTCCGGAGATGTCCACCACCTGGCCAAGACCCTCCTCGTTAAAAAAGTAGAGATGGCCGTTCTGGCATGCCACCGGAGAACCGGAAAAGGGTCCTTTCATTCTGATGCGCCAGAGGCGTTTTCCGGTCTTTCGATCTGCCGCAGTGAGAACGCCAGCGCTATTGGTGAAATAGATTTGATCTTCGATGATCAGCGGGCTGGCGGTTGCCGGCTTCTGGGTTTTCTGGTTCCAGAGGGAGACCGGTTCGCCTCCCAGGGGGTTGGGCTTGAGAGCGGTCATTCCCCGTGAAGGCACGATCAGGGTGTCTCCAGCGGCTGCTCCAGAAGGGATAGTCGAGGCTCCACTCGAGAAATTCCAGAGCTCAGATCCGGTAGAGGGGGAAATGCCCATGACGCCTTTTCCCGATTGCAGGGCGACAATGACCTTACCATCCATTTGCATGGTGATGGGTGAGGTCCAGTTCGCCATCTTGGGGCGGTCAATTTTCCACCTGTTTACTCCGGTGAGGAGATCGAAGCCTGCGGCGAAGGACTCAGAGTCATTCTCGACCTGGGCAATGAGGGTGTTTCCTGCGACGATCGGAGAGGAGGACATCCCCAGGCTGTTAGAGGCATTCGGGTAGTCAAGAGTCAGACCCCGCATCCACTTCAGGTTTCCTTCGAGGTCAACAGCAACAAGGTCGTTCGAGGACCAGAGAACGTAAACATGCTTTCCATCCGTGGTCGGAGTAGGTGCGGCAACGCAGGTTTTCTTGTGGCACATGGTGCGCCCCGTGGCCCAGAAGCTCCGGCGCCAGAGCTCAGATCCATCCCGATCGGAGAAGCAGAGAATGAGGAGCTTGTCCTGCTGGGGGCCGCTCGCGGCAGACACAAAGACCTTGTCCCCCACGATGATAGCACTGCCCAGTCCGCGCCCTGGAAGGGCGGCAGTCCAAGCGGTGGTCTTTTCTCCGAGCTCGGTCACAAGCTCAACGTTGCCGGGGACATAGCCATTTCCTTCTGGCCCGCGGAAGCGGTGCCATTCAGCTGAGGCAGCCGCACTGGCAAGAATCCATATGATGCCAATCGTAGTAGAATTGAGAAGTTGGTTCATGTTCTGTTCCTGGTTTCAGATGATATCTCGAAAGCTATTACCGGGTCGTGCTCGGCTCTGGCCGATTGGTGGCGAGGATGGCAGTTCCCATTGCATCACAGACCCGTAATTGAAACTCCCACTGTACCGTCCAGTCCTGCTTCTGCTCGTTCTGACACAGTTTCAGGAGGATAGTATTGGATCCCTTCCGGAGTTTTATGGGCATCTTATATTGATCAATTCGCTGGCCCCGGTGATATTCATCACGCCCAAAAACGAGCTCTCCATTGAGCCAGATTTTCCAGGCGTTCTTGCAGCCGAGTCGTAACTCAGCTTCCCGAGCTTCTCCGGAGGTGAACTCATGGTAGGCGTATGCAGTCACTTCCTTGAGTTTTCCATATGGCTTGTTCAGATCTACCTTGCCGTATGGATCCTGGGTAGAGAGGGGTTGCCAGGCGACCTCGGCTTCCTTGCCTTTATAGGTGGCGTCGAGTGTAACATTGTCCTCAGGCGCAAATTTTTCAGCGAATCCTGCTCGTTCGAGGTTGTGAAATGGGCCCACCACCTTCCAATTAGTCAGAAAGCCGAAGTGCCTTGGAAGATCAATTTTCAAGCCCATCTCGGTAAACGCTTTTGCGATTTCCTGAATCTGATCAACGTCTCTGGCCGCATCGAGAGCCTGCCGGTATGTCTGGGCGGCAGCTTTATCACTATCTGCCAGCTGCTTTTTGGCCTCGACGAGAATCTGAGCGACCGCGTCTCGACGGAGTTCGTTGCTGGGGTCATCAATGAAGGATGGGATCATCCCTTCGGTGGTGCCGCGATCAATAGCGAGCATGAGTTCAAAGGCGAGGCGTCGAGCTTCCGGCGATTGCCCCCGGTCATTGAGGAAATCGCGCAATGCGCTGAGTGGCAAAGGGTGGCCCTCGGCCGTTGCTCGTTCCGCAATGACCTCGATAGCAGACCGGAGCCAGTTCCGGGCAATCGCATTACTGGGCTCAACCGCTTTCAACAGCGGGAGAAGCGATGAGGGGTCCGCATGAGAGAGTTTCTGGAACGCCGCGGCAGCCTCCCTGTTGCCAATGCCCTCCACTCCCACTGCCTGGATGATGGCAATCTCTTTAGTAAGATCAGGGGAGGATTCGGCTTGGCCAGAGCTTACCAGGCTGAAGGCACAACAGGCGCTGAGGAGGCAATATCTCATCCCAGACAGGCTAACGGGAATGGAGCTGGTCACAAGCATGAGCTGCACTCCCCGCTCTGTCCTCAGAAATAAGTCCTCCAAACGGACGCTGAGAGGGCATGGGAGAGTGATTCCGTTCACGTTGAGGCCTGCTCGATGACATCTAAATAATGATTAATTCTTCTAATTTTAGACCTCCACAGGTGCTGATCCAGACTTGCGCTGACGGGGGATCTGGAGAAATACTAGGTCCCCAACCGGCCTTCTGCTGTGCCGGATGAATGGGTGTCATAGTTTGAGTTGTGATTAGATTTCCACGAGCAGGATTCGCCTCGGTTCTAGCTGGAGCTCTGGTGGGTGTTCTGATGCCGGCTTCTCGAGGGGAAGTCGAGGGCGCCCGGTTGTTTTCCCTGAAGGTCTATCCTGTGCTCAAGGCAAAGTGCTTTGCGTGTCATGGGGAGGACCCAGCGAATATTGAGGGCGATTTGAATCTACTTAGCCGTGAGGGCATGTTGCAGGGAGGGGAGACCTCAAGGGAGGTCTTGGTCGAGGGGAGNCCGGAGGAGAGTGATCTTTATCGCGCGATCACCTGGGAGGACCAGGNNTTGGAGATGCCTCCAAAGGAAAACGACCGACTGACTTCCGTTCAGATCGAGGATTTTCGTANTTGGATCACGGCTGGAGCGCCCTGGCCCGACGAAGCAAGGCGTCGTAAATACACCGACGCAGAGCGGGCTATTGCAGTGACTANTGAGGGAGAGATTCTCAAGACGAGTGGAGGGCAGAGTGAGGAGTGGACGTATCGCCGTTATCTCCCGGAAGATCTCTGGAGCCTTCGCCCGGTAGTTCGAGGCAACGTCCCCGATGGACAACATCCTGTGGATTTCTTCATTGATNCTCGCAGGGGANATGCCGGATATGATGCAGCTCCGGAGGCCGACCCGCGTGTCCTGATTCGAAGAGCGACGTATGACCTTCTTGGGTTGCCGCCTGAGCCTGCTGAGGTGGTGAGATTTCTGAAGGACTGGGAAAGCGATTCCGGGAAGGCGTGGATGACGCTGGTTGATCGTCTGCTTGACAGTCCTCATTATGGAGAGCGTTGGGCGCAGCATTGGCTCGATGTGGCGCGCTATGCCGACACCGGCGGTTATTCGAACGACTACGAGCGCTCCAACGCGTGGCGCTATCGTGATTACGTGATTCGCTCCTTCAATCGGGATAAGCCTTACNATCAATTCGTTGTTGAGCAACTTGCGGGTGACCAGCTTGCGGATCAATCGGTCCGTAAGAGACTGGGAAAAGGAGATGAAACGCTGCACGAGGTGAGGCTCAATGGAGAATACACAGAAGAGGAAAGCGAGTGGCTGGTAGCAACTGGTTTCCTGAGAATGGGCCCGTGGGATAGNGCAATGGTGAAGGCGCCTGAAGCGCGCCAGATCTACCTTGATGATGTTGTTAATTCGGTAGGGCAGACGTTCCTCGCGACAAACCTGAGATGCGCCAAGTGTCATGACCACAAGTTTGACCCCATTCCGACTCGCGATTATTACCGAATCTATGCCGCCTTTGCGGGTACTCAGATGGCAGAGCGTAAGGTGCCGTTTCTAGGGTCTGAGAATTTAGGGGGATTCAAGGATGGGCAGGCACTGGTCCGACGTCTCCTCTCGTTTGCCACAGAAAAGAAAGAGCTCATGCTCAAGAAGCAGGAGGATGCGGCAAGGAAGTGGTTTGGGGCACGAGACCTTCCCTACGTCGGGTCTCAGAAACGCAGGCGCCTTCCTGACGAGGAGAAACCACCCCGCCATGTGGGGCTCAACCATGTAGACCAGGGAAGGCTGAAGGTCAGGGAACAGGACGAGAGGATATGGACCCGCCGGATGGAACGCTATGAACCCCTGATCCAGGGAGTTTATGATGGGCCAGATCCCCCGGAGAAGATGAACCGGGCACTGAANATGCGCATCGCAGAAAAGCTGGATAGGGTTTGGTTGCCTGAAAGCGTCATTTACTCNGGNGGCTCTCTGGAGGCGCCTGGCGAGAAGGTGAGCCCNGGAGTGCTGAGCGGCTGTGGAGTGCCCGTGAAGGGGAGTGGCGTTGACGATCCCTACCGGATTGAGCAGGATCTCGGGGGGCGGCGACTTGCTCTTGCGCGCTGGATCGTCGATCCGAGGAATCCGCTTACCGCAAGGGTGATTGTCAATCGGGTCTGGCAACACCATTTCGGGANAGGACTCGCGGGAAATCCTAATAATTTTGGAGCTAAGGGGGCAAAGCCAACCCACCCTCTGCTCCTTGATTGGCTCACCGCAGATTTCATGGAGCACGGGTGGACCTTCAAGGGTCTGCACCGGCTCATCATGAACTCAAGGGCCTACCGGCAATCGGACAGGCATCCAAGTATCGAGGTGCTACGGGAGAAGGATCCAGACAATCATCTGCTTACTCGTTTCGTCCCACGCCGACTCACCGCGGAAGAGCTCAGGGACACCCTCCTTTTTACAAGCGGTGAGCTCAGGGTTGGCCGTGGTGGAGTCCCCGTCATGCCGGAGATTAATCAGGAAGTCGCTCTGGCCCCACGTATGATTCAATTCTCGATTGCTCCGGCATGGCAGCCGTCCCGCAGGCCTTTTGAAAGAAACCGGCGGACAATATACACTTACCGGGTGAGAGGNTTGCCTGATCCCTTCCTCGACCTCTTCAATCGGCCCAGTCCGAACGAATCCTGTGAAGGGAGGCATTCAGCAGCGGTAACCCCTCAGGCCTTCGCGTTGTTGAACAGCGACGTCATGACCGACCGTTCAATCGCGCTTGCTCTACGCCTTAGAAATGAGGCNGCTGACCTTTCGGGGCAGGTTGAGCTGGCCTTTAAGCTGGTTCTTGGGCGTTCACCAGATGCTGCAGAACACAAGAGGTTGCAGCGTTACGTGCAGGATATGAGGAGCTATCATGGTAAGCAGTNGATTTCAGAAAGTCGCTATCCTACCANGATAACCCGTTCTCTCGTCGAAGAACTTTCGGGGAAGATTTTCAGCTATGAGGAAATTCTTCCTGTTTANGAGGATTACACCCCCGACCAGAAACCAGGAGATGTCCCCCCTCTCACCCGGGCGTTGGCTGACTTGGGTCTTCTGCTGTTCAACAGTAACGAGTTTCTATATATCTACTGAGCTGACATGCATCGACCACTCTGCGCCAGACCCACCTCCTCGCCAGGAACTCGTCGTGAGTTTCTCTATGGTCTTGGGGCGTCGCTTGGTGCAGTCGCAATGAGCGATCTCCTCGCCAAAGAGAAGGCCGGGGCNGGTCCGCTTGCTCCGAGGCCGGCCATGCATGAGCCAAAGGCCAAGGCCTGCATCATGTTGTTCATGGAGGGAGGTCCGGGTCATATGGATACCTTTGACCCCAAGCCAAAACTCAATGAGCTCCATAAGGAAGAGTCAAAGCTCACGCAGGGGCTTGCCAACGGGTTTAAGTTTTTCGTGGGGAGTCCATTTCAGTTTCGTCAGGTGGGTCAGTCGGGAATTGAGATGTGCGATCAATGGAAGCATCTCGCAGATCCCTATGTTGCTGATGAGCTTTGTAACTACCGGGGATGNCAGGCAGAATCATTGAATCATCCNGAGGCGCTGTTTCACATGAACACCGGAAGTCGGCTGGGTGCAGATCCTGCCCTGGGTGCGTGGGTGACCCATGGTCTTGGAACTGTGAATGAAAATCTTCCGGGTTATGTTGTGATGTCTGAGTTGGCAATGCCCCAGGGTGGCCCCGGTAATTGGAGTAATGGTTTCTTGCCTGCGCACTACCAAGGAACTCGTTTGCGCCCTGAAGGCGCCCCGATNCTCGATCTCAACTCGCCTTCATTCAAGGATCGGGATCATTTGCGTCGAAGCCTCGACGAATTGGCACTTCTTAATCNAAAGCACTCCGCAAGCCATCCGGATCACGAGGATCTGGCAGCGCGAATGGAAAGTTACGAATTGGCATTCAGGATGCAAATGACAGTTCCCGGGGCGATGGATCTGAAGGGGGAGTCCGATGCCGTGAGGGAAATGTACGGGCTAAATAACAAGGAGACGTCCTCCTTTGGAAGGCAGTGCCTGATGGCGAGGCGATTGGTAGAGCAGGGAGTNCGTTTCGTTCAGATTTTCAGTGGGGGATGGGATAGTCATGATTATCTTGAGCGGGGGCATAGTGCCCGGATTCAAAGTGTTGATAAGCCAATGGCTGCTCTCATCCGGGATCTCAAATCCAGGGGGATGCTGGATGAGACGCTGGTTGTATGGACAGGAGAGTTTGGGCGGACCCCGGACAACAATAAGCGTGGAGGNGTNTANTCACTGGGGAGGGGCCATAATATCGATGCGATGTCCATGCTGATGGCAGGAGGCGGGGTGAAAAAGGGCTCCGTGGTTGGGGGAACCGATGAGCTGGGAGCTAAGGCTGTTGAGTGCGTCCACCCCATTCGGGACCTTCACGTGACGCTGCTGCACCTTCTGGGGCTAAACGATAACAAGCTCACGTATTTTCACGCCGGACGCTACAAGCAGTTGAGTCAGTTTGGAGGCAAGATCATCAGTGAGATTCTTGGATAAGAGATCATTCAGGGTTGGGAGTGTNNGCNCTGTGTGGTCCTGAGATTGATTATTATGATGGTGAATGAGGATGGGGGAATGAAGGTTGTTTCAAAGGGAGAGCCCNAGGGTGGTTGCACGTGGACAATGCTTCCGATAGTAACCTTATGGAAATGAGGCTAAGGTCATTACTGATGGGGGCGGGACTACTCCTTNTGGCATCNATGGTTGCCGGAGCAGAGGGCGAAAAAGAGGTTTTCCGAAAGGATATTTTCACTCGGAACACGGACGGGTATCATACCTATAGAATTCCCACCATGGTAGTGACAGCAAGTGGCGCTGTTCTCGTCTTTGTGGAGGGGCGCAAGACTCATCGCAGGGACCATGGTGATGTCGACCTGCTCATGAAGCGGAGCGAAGATGGAGGGNGAACATGGTCGCNGCAAAGGCTGATTCACGAGGAGGGTGGAGATGCCCTTATTCGGGTAGGAAATCCATGTCCGATCGTGGAGAAGGATGGCAAGACGGTGCACCTGCTCTTCACCCGGAATGGTCCTGATTGTCTGTTCTATACTAAAAGCACGGATGACGGTAAAAGCTGGACTCCGTTTATCAGGACGTCCGATGATCCCTCAGCCCCGGAGTATGAGAAATCCAACTTTCTATCAGATTTCGAAGGATCTCGTGTTGGGATTGGAGCTGGACCAGTGCATGGCATCCATACCAGCAAAGGGCGGCTGATTGCCCCCTCCTATATTGGTCGGAAGCTCAATGGAGAAGGCCGNGGGCAATCATGCATTATCTACTCTGACGACCGGGGAAAGAGCTGGCACGCTGGGGGGGTGATTCCCTGGAATCCCGAATTTCGCCATGGAGAATGTACNGTTGTCGAGCGAAGNGATGGGTCCTTGCTCATGAATATGAGGACAGCTGCCCCNGGGTTGTATTCTTATGGCTACCGTTTGACATCGGTGAGTCTCGANCAGGGCATGACNTGGTCCGAGCCGGTAGTGGACAAGAATCTTCCCTGTCCAGCCTGTCAGGGGAGCATGCTGAGATTTAGTGGGGACGAGATCCTGTTTCTTAATCCAGCAGTAAATCACCAAGGTGGATTTTCGATCTGGAGCCGTAAGCGGTTGACTTTGCGGGTCAGCAGAGATGACGGGAAAAGCTGGGTCACGAGCCGGATCGTCAACGAGGGGCTCTCAGGGTATTCGGACCTCGCGGTTGGTCGAAACGGACATATCTTCGCTCTCTACGAAAATGGAGAGAAAGACTATTGTGAGAAGATTACCTTCCTCGAGATGAAACGCTCTTGGCTCCGGAATAAGTAAAGGCTACTCGTTATTGCCTGCGCTTTGCTCGAGAGCGATATCGTCAGGAGTGCCGAAAATTGCATCTGGTCCGGCAGAGGAGAACTCCATCTGGGATCCCGAGATTGGGTGAAAGCAAAAGGGGCTTCCCCATCGGTCGACGAGTTCGCCCCCTTCGTTCAAGGCCGGATGGCTGGGACTGATGAAGACGAGCCGGTAAGGGTTCTTCCCGGAGAGAGCCTCGACGACCTCGCGGTTCTCGCCCGCTACTGGGTTTTGTTTGAAGATATACCGGTAGGAGAAAATGACTCCCTCCAGGAGCTGAAGGTCGGAGACGGTTTCCTGCTCAGGGTTATTGAGGTCTTGAAGCATTGTCATGACGTCCCGCTTATAGATTGTTCCGCTCACCTGCCGTTCGAACGGTGCGGAGCTGAAGTCGAGTGGGAGGGGCTCCGGGAAAAGAGCGAGTTGATTTCCTGGCAGCGGCTTCGTGGATTCTGGTTTGCCCCCGGGCACGGGGTGGGAAGAAGTAATGTTCCGATTTCCCGGGGGTTGAGTAAGTTCGCTGTTAATCGGTATTCCGGTGCCTTTGCTGGATGAGTGATCTGGTTCGAAAATCAGGAGAGCTATTACGAGGAGTGCCCCAGCGAGAAGGGCTGCGGAGGCGATTTTCCAAGTTCTGGCGGTCATCAAATTCCCTCGAGGTAGTCCATATTGGGATTGGCGAGCATGCTGTCGTATCCTGAAGGACTGTAAGCACTGCCAAACGGGGACGAAAATCGATCGAGATTGGGAAAAATGGCAGCAAGTTCGGCATCCCCAACATCCAGCCATTTTGCCAGGGGAGCAGTAAACTGCTCTACTGAGCAGGTAGGAATCCAGCGCCCCCGGGAGCTGCCAGGAGTGCTCCAGACTCCGGCGGGATCTAGATCGGGATAATAGCCGTAGACGTTCCCGCCTCGCACGTTGCCACCCATGGTGAAAACGTGAGTGCCCCATGCGTGGTCGGATCCCGATGGGCCGGCAAGGTTGCCGTTAGGGGTGAGGGTTCGGTTGAAATCGGAGTGGGAGGCGAGAAGAAAGTCGTTGTAGGAAAAGGCATCATTCTGACCGTCCTCGAATGTTTCCAGCGCGTGCAGGCAGTCGTTGAAGGCTTTCAGGGCATCATTCAGGACGCCCATATTGGCATCGAGATCGCCGGGGACATAGCCGCCATTCCCACTGTATCCTCCTTGGTCCTGATGAGTATCGTGACCACCGTAACTACAGAAAAAGAGCTGGCGTTTATTCTCCAGACAGCGTCTGCCCGCGATCAANTGAGCGATCTTGAGCAGCTGGCGAGAAAGATCAGGGAGAGCGCCCAGGGCGCTGATGCTACTGCTGCTGAGGCCGGAAGGGTCAATCCCATGCTGGTAAAGAAAGGTAGCGGTCATAAAGGGCCATGGCCTGCCNCGGCTGTCCAGCGCCACTGGGTGAAGCCAGCTGTCAGCCTCCTCGAGTGCTTCTCCTACATAGCCCTCGTTTTCACGGGCCTGGCGCACTACATTGTTGTAGCCCTCCTCGAACAGGTGATCGTGGGTATAGTCCATGATGTCCTGAAAGGCCTTGAGTCTTCTGCCAGAGGCATTGGACTTATAGCTGTGTTTGTCCTGTGCGTTACTCAGGGCGCTGGAATATTTATTACCATACCCGCCGAGAGTAACCGCGCCGGCGTTGGTGACGGAATATTGAGGAGATACCTGGGTGAGGCCGGCTTGGATATCGTTGATCCCCGAAAGTGAAACGGACATTGAAATCGCGCTGTCGATATTCTGGGGGTGAAGAATGTCTGCGATGCGTCCGCACCATCCACTCTGAAATGGNCTATCGGGCAGGGAGCTCTGCCACTGGTTCTGCTGATCGCTGTGGGAGAAGAGCTGGGGAGGAAGAGCAACGGAATCGTAAGTCGAGGCCTTGGTTGGGACAACCAGGGTGCCGACGTTGGCAGCAATGGAGAGGTCGCCGCTGTCGAACAGGTTTTTGACATCCGGGAGGGAGGGATGAAGTTCAAAGTATTCCGCACCTGCAGGAGCAGAGGGTTCCCCCGCAAGATTAGAGGCGACAATGGGGTGGGTGGGGTTTGTTCCGGCGGTGGGAAGAGCCAGAACGCCCCTGTGGGCGTCATAATTCGCCCGAGATGGGTGGAGAAGACCCGGCATGAGAAAGTTGTTGGCGTCCTTTGCTCCAAAGAGGAAGAGGACAACCAGCGCTTTGTAATCATTGAGAGAGCTGGANGTATTTGCCAGGGCACCCTGCATGAGTTTCATGTGAGCGAGGGTGCTCACGACACCGGTCAGTCCCATCGCTGAACAGGCCGACCTTGCCATGAAGGATCGTCTGTTCAGGGAAATTTTCTTTCTCGAATTCATGAAACTACATCCGCGGTTTTATTTTTGGATCAGGTATTCCGGGGTGGTGGTCATCAGATAGAATGCGCTTCGAACCTTGCCCCATACCTGCCAGTCATCATTGGTGTCCCATGCATCTCCCAGGTAGTAGAGAAGGGTTTCACGGGGATTGCGCCCGGGGTAATGGGCAAGCTGCCCCTGCTGGGTGAGGGTGCCATCGTCAGCAGGGTTGATCGGGTAGAGAGTTTTAAAGCGACCGGCAAGGAGCAGGTCGTCCAAGTCGTCAATCAATTGCAGATCTTTTTCCAATTCGTCGTCGGCCGGGTCGCCTGGGTCTGGCTCATACTCCTGATAGCGGTGAATCCAGCCGTAGTAATCTGGGATAATGTTGTCGTCGGTGTGGTTTTCTGTCCCGTTGCTGAATGTGCGNCGGGTATCATATCCTGCTAGGCTGGAATTCACGGCATTTCCTCCTACCGTGTTGGCCCCTAGACCTCCTCCGCCATTGTGCGATTGCCAGTAGAGGTTGATGTTCTGGAAGACGCTGCTCTCCGTAGCGATCTGGAACTCAGGGGCGACTTTTCCGTAGCTGGCAATGAGCCCGCCCGGTTTGTAACCGGGGAGAAACCAGTTAAATACCGAAGGGGCTTTCAGGGGGCTTTGCCCAAGGCCGAAGTTGCCACCCGTATCAAGGGCCTGGATTCGGTAGGAGGTCGCCGGAAGCCGGGCATACTGCCCCGGACTTGCTTCAATCATCTGGCCATCGGGTCCAAGAGCGACGAGGCCCTGGAAGCTGTTGATGGAGGGCTGCGGGTAATCAAAGTTTCCCAGGTTGCCATCACTGGTAGGAGCAACCAAACCCGTCTGAGTCTGCTGGGGAAGAAGAACTGGATCACCGGCGATCACGGTTCCATCAAGGGTGATCCGAGACCGTGCCCCAACCGCACGCAAGGCCTGAATCCAGGCAACAATAGGCTCCTTCTTTCGGCCATATTCCGGATTCTGTTCTGAGGTGCTAAGGTTGCGTGCTTCCGGATCGAGTAGAATCGCTCGAACCACCTCATCAAGCTGTCCGTTCGAATCCCGCCAGGTCTGGCTCACCCGGTGAAGATAGGGGCCCGAGGGATTGCTGGTGACCAATCGCTGGATGAGTCGGTAGGAGATAAAGACTGGTGTATTCTGATGGTTGACCATGGGGTCGAGTGACCAGGTCGGAGCAAATGTTTTTGTGGTGGTATTGAACTGCGTGCCTCCCAGCAGGTTGTGAACGTCTCGTAGATCCTTGTCGCCTTCGTTGCGGTAGCGGCCGTCAGGGGTTCCGTTATTGCTGATAATCACCTCGCCAACAATGGTCTTATTTCCCCGGTCGTGCTGGTCGTCATAGAACGCCATCGGGTAATTATAGCGGGACGAGTACCAACTGTTGCCAGCGGCGTCATCATACCAGTTCGCAGGAGGGTCGTCGCGGTCAAGGTTGGGCGCGTTCCAGTTCTGGGGCGACGCGCTGTTAGTGCTCCAGCTCATGCCTGTCAGGACCCGCGCAAGCTGTTTGATGTCCTCGTTGTCGTAGGTTGGAACAAGGTTGAATTGCTGGGGATCCAGTTTAACGAAGCCGTCGTCCCAAAGTTCGAAAAGGCCGATGGTAAATAATTGCATGACCTCCCGCGCATAGTTCTCATCGGGCGGTACTCCTGATGATCCCTCACTGCTGTTCTGGAGGTGGCTGAGATATTTTCCCATTACCGGAGAGTAAGTGACATCCTCAATCAGCTCTCGGAAGTGGTCGTCAGCATTTTCGGCCAGCATGTCGGCCCAACGGGCCATGCCTATATGGTGATTTTTGAGCTCAGCCACATTTTCTGAAATTACCATGATTTCCGACAAAGCGAATCCGATTCTCTGTCTGAGCTGGTCTCTGGCGTTGGCCATGATAGTCCACTGGGCCCGCCGTCGATTATTGTGCGCTGGAGAGCCTAGGATGTTATCCAAGGCGTTTTCCTGCGCGCCGCTGAGAGGAAAATCGGCATCAGGCTGCGACCACGATCCTGAGGCCAGCGAATCGAATGCTGAGATATCCCGTGATGCCCAGCTGGGCCAGTTCTGGGGTGCCTCGGGTTGAGGGCTGGCGGCGCCATTACGTGCGGGATCAAAGTAGCCCCGCCAAGTGAACTCCTGCATGTCCATTGCATGGGTAAGGTCCCGGACAAGGGTCTGCGGAAGCGCCCATTGATCATTCATCCATGCGTCGAAGGCGGCAATTCGATCTCCCTCATGAGTGTTGATCACTTCATAAAGTAACTCTTCGATGTCCGCTTCGGTTGGTCCAAAGGTTGCCTGAGTGAGAAAGCGAGCAACTTCACGGCGTAGCTTATCTGTCTCGGTGAGGGGGTTGATTGGATCAATTGGAGGTCTTGCTGGGATGCGTCCTCCATCCGCAGGGGAAAGTTCGGAGGCAGGACGCCTCTGATAGATTGCCCATATTTCTCCGCCCCCGTTATTGACGGTATGCTTATTGTTATAGAGAGGAGTCGTGCCCGCGGGAGCTTCCTGCTTGGGATTATCATATTCCAGAGAGTCAATGATATCCTGAACAGAGTAGGCCCCTCTTGGTTCGATTCGGTAGGTGTAGTTGGTTACGGGACCCA
Organism: Roseibacillus sp.; assembly: GCA_002729275.1. Lineage (GTDB taxonomy): Bacteria > Verrucomicrobiota > Verrucomicrobiia > Verrucomicrobiales > Akkermansiaceae > Roseibacillus_B. The sequence goes on from PBTP01000045.1 coordinate 24,855, forward strand.
GGAGTGGGGAGCCGTTCTCGGTGCCATCCTCAGTGATTGATTCCACCACTGGACCTGAGTTGAAGTTGATTCCTGCCAGGCTGGCCTTGTGAATGTGGGTATTGGTCTGGTCCGAGCTGAGATTTTCAAAGTAATCGTTAATGACGGCAATCGTATTGCTGCCGTTCAGGACCAGGAGGGTGGAGCCGGTGGCGCTCGTTGGCATGCGCGCCGCGGGGTCTTTGGAGAAGCTCCCAATATAATATTTGTTAAACTCCGGATCGTCCCGGGCGTCTACCAGAGTTGCCGTGCCCCGGGAAGGGTTCCCCACTACGTAGTTCATCGAGGGCGTGCTGAGGACAAGGTTGAGCTCCTCGGGATATTCTACAATCTCATCAAGCAAGGGCCGGATCTCCACCATGGACTCGGTAGCTCCAAAGGGGAGGTTGACGAGGTATGAGTTTGTAGTGGCCTCCTTTGTTAGAATGGTGCCATCCGGTAGCTCTACGAGGTAATCGGTCTCTACAGGTATTCCCATGGCGAGAGGGTCGGAAGGGCCTGTGAGCGAAAAGACAATATTCTTGGACGAGAGAGACCCATTCCTACGGATAGCGAATCTAGCCACGTTTTTGACCCTCGGGATACCCGTTGCGGTAGTGCCGTTATTTTCTCGACCCGTATTATCGATAGCTTCCACGCTCATGGTATCTTCCGCGGGAGAGGCGCTGAGGGCTTGGGTCAGGGTTAGGCCGTCAGAGTTTTCGGAGTGAGCGCTTTGCGCACGAAAAAATTGGTAACCTGCGAGTTGGTTTTCAATCTCGTCTGAGATGCCATCTCCATCGCTATCGAGGGCTGCCGGGCTGAGAGGGCCGAAGGCTCTGACTCGTGCGAACTTGCGATCGTTCCCGGATAGAAGCGCGGCGGAGTTGTTGTCGTTATAAGTTGCCGATCCCAGGAAGTCGCCCATCGGTTCGAGCTGGTCACCAGGGACGACTGTGATTTCACCGGAGCGGTTTCTCTCCCAGCCAATTGCCAGATGGTCCCACTGACCATGATGATTATGATAGATTTCAAAATAATAGCGCTGGCCCGCAGTCAGGGGGAGAGCCCGGGATTTCTGGGTGTCGGGTAATCCGAGGCTCGCAAGATAATCCCAATCTTCTTCTTCGGTCAGGTTCTGGTCAAACAGCCAGCAGGTTCGGTCGATACCTGTTCCGTTCGTGGTATCACCTTGGGTATCAATCCAGAACTCGCATTGATGCCGTCCCGCGATGTAGAAATTATAGACGCCAGTGGCCTCGGGGACGATATACCCCTTCCATCGGGTGCCGTAGTAATCCCCGTAATTCGTAGGTCCCTTTAGGCTGCCTCGCCATTCGATTCCGTCTGGGGGGCGGGGGGGGTTGCCCTGATCTCCGTTGATGAAGGTGCGCAGCCGGGCGGTCGAACCGTTAGGTATTCCGTGATACCATATTTCCCGGGTGACTCCTCCTCGGACAGCCGGAGTCGCAGGTGTGGTGAAATCAACAGTAAGGGTTTCTCCGGTGCCAAACCAATTCAAAGCAGTTGTCCCATCGGCGTTGCTGATGGGTCCCCAGTTCTCAAGATCATTGGAAATTTCTATTTGGTAGCGCTTTCCCGGCTTGGTGTTCCACGCTACGGAGAGCTGGCCGGGCCTCAGGTTTGTCCCGGTGGCGT
>PBTP01000046.1 GCA_002729275.1 Roseibacillus sp.
ACCGGGCGGCATTGGCAGTCGAAAAGGACAAGGCTCCGGAGCCAGTAGCACGGGGAAGAGGAGGCAGGAGAGTCGCGAAAAGTGGGAGCCAGAAAGAGCCTCCATTTGATCGTCTTCCGGTTGAAATTTCCTTTGTTTCGAGCGAGCCGGTAATGAGAAAGATCATGTCTGATCTGACCAGTCATCCGGACTATTACTTCGTAGTCCGCAGCTTGCGGATCCAGAACGAGAAAAGAGATCAGAGCCCAGCCAAGGACGATGTGGAATTTGATACTCCTGATGATGCAGGTGGTGACGATGATCCCTTTCCTGGTTTTGAAGACAATCTTCCAGCGGACGACACCGGTGATTCAGGCGTGCCTGAGGAGCCCCTGGGGATAGAGGAGCCCGCGGCTCCAGCCTTCGATACAAGTGATAAGGGGAGTCGTGTGCTTGGGCAGATTCTGGGTGCAGAGCAGATTAACGTCCTTCTTGAAATCGAGATCCTGCTGTTCAGGGGCGCGAAAACGGATGGCGAGCAAGAAGAGGATCGTTCCTGATACCCCGGGGGTTGACCTGGCTCCTTGCAGGCGCTCACGGTTCAACTCCCAATGACCGAAATCGAAAAACTACTAAACTGATTCAATGGCAAATCTTTCCGAAAGTTACGACAAAGTTTCGCTGATTATCTCCATCGTTATTGCGGCCACCCTGGGGGCTATGATTTGGATGGCCAAGGGTGATGTAAAGGAGGACTTCAAGAACCTCGGGAAGGGGCCCGATGCACCCGCGCCGGAAAATCCGAAGCAGAAATTTTATGCCAAGGCTACTTCAGAAATTGCGGGTGTAGTTACTCTAGGTGGACCAGTCACGGAAAAGGGACGGGCGATTGACCTGACGGTAGGAACCCCTCTCTTCCTGAATCCAACTGGCGAAGAGATTGACCTGGGGGACTCTGCCTACCCAATGGTGCATGATCCGATTCCGAATCAGTGGTGGCTTGATAACCGGATTGATCCAGGCTGGAGCAACTCCCCGGGTCTCGATCAAGACGGGGATGGTTTTTCCAACGGTGAAGAGTTCGCCAGTAAAACTGATCCGAATGATCCCAAAAGTTTCCCAGCGCTTATTGCAAAACTGCAATGTGTGGAGTTACAGAAGAGGGCCTTCAGATTGAGCTACTCCTCAGATAGCACGATTGGTCCGATCAAGGAAACGGACACCTTTAAGTTTAATCATGAGGAGATTGTCGGAGGGAAGAGTGTCAGGACCAGCTCCGAAAACATCGCATCCGGCAAGGGTAACGACTCGAACCTTTTNAGTAAAGGAGGAGCGCAGATGCGCTACGAACTCAAGAAAGTCGAGCAGCGAGAGTTCAGGAACCCGGCCACCGGAATCATGCAGAAGGCGAACTTTGCGGAGATTGAGGACGTTGCCGGAGCCAAAAAAGGAGATATCCTCGAAATTAAAAAAGGNTCCCGCAATGGGGTCATCCTCAGGGATTACACTGCCATTATTGCGCTCGCGGCCATCGGCCAGCAGGCGGTGACCCTTAAGGTGGAGGAGCGGAGCAGCTTTTCCCTGCCCTTGGACCCTAATGCTGCCGAAAAACCCTTTAAATTTACCGGCGTCAGCGACGCAGGAGCTGTAATCATCGAGTGGGAGGAGGACGGCGAGACCAAAACAAAGGAGATTACGCCTCTCTCCCCTCCAGAATAACCGATCACAGTCAATCCTTAGTTCTGACCCTTTCTGTAATATCTAAGAGAAAAAGCTTCACAAAGGAGCTCGAAACCACCACAAAACCCGCCCTATCACACCATGCAACTAGCGAAGCATTTACTCAATCGCACGGCTCGCGTCCTCACTTTATCTCTAGGGCTTGCCACCCTTGTGCCCACTGTCGCCTTCTCGCAAAGCGACCTGGCTAAAAGAGAGATGATGCGGCGTTCGGAGAAAGTCCGTCAGGCTGAAGAGCTACTCGGGTCTGGCCGCGAGGCCTATCAGGATGGCGACTACCAATCTGCGGTAACAAGTTACAACGAAGCCTTGGGTGTTCTGCCTGGTGGTTTCGCAACGGCGGAACGGAGACGAGTTCTGGAAGCTCATCTTGCTGATGCTACCGTGGCCCTGTCCCAGCAGTTTCGTCGAACTGGAAAGTATGCGGAGGCGAGGGAGAAGCTGAATCAGGTTCTTACCATCGATCCCAACAACCAGCGTGCCCGCCAAGAAATTGAATATCTTGACGACCCGGTGCGGACCAACCCAGCGCTTAGTTATGACCACACCACCAACGTGGACAAGGTGAGACGTTTTCTTTATACCGCAGAGGGCTTCAAGAACCTCGGACTGTTCGATGACGCAATCCGGGAATATCAGAAAGCTCTTCAGGTGGATGCTTACAACTCAGCTGCGCGTCGGGGGATGGAAGTGATTCATCAGCTCAAGTCAGATCACTACCGCACAGCCTTCGACGAGGCACGGTCAAGAATGCTTGCAGAGGTAGATGCCGCCTGGGAAATGGCAGTGCCCCCTCCGATTGAGCTCGACGGCAGCGTGGTTGGCGGATTGCGCCCCTCAGCTGTGGGAGTGAACATTGAGTTCAAATTGAAGAACATGATCATCCCGGTTGTAGATTTCGATGATACGACCGTCGAAGAAGCGATTGATTTCCTCAGGCAGCGGGCCACAGAGCTCGACAAGTGGGAGCTCGATCCNGTGAAGAAGGGAATCAACTTTGTGATCAGGAAACCCCGGATCGGTGGGGGTGCGCCTGACGCTGAGCTCGACGTCGAGGGAGGNCTCGGAGCGATNGANCCAGGCTCGGCCCGGGTTAAGGANTTGAAGCTTCGGAATGTGCCTCTNTCCAGCGTNCTGCAGTATATCTGCGAGCAGGCGAGGTTGAGATTCAAGGTGGACGACTTTGCGGTAACTCTGCTCCCAATCGGATCCGCTGAGGGCGAAGACGTTCTTACGCGGAAGTGGAAAGTTCCTCCTACCTTCTTGAACGACATTGGCACTGGTGGTGATGGAGACGGTGGAGCCGACNCGGATCCTTTCGCCGGCGACGACGAAGGCCTCGGCAATCGTTCTCTTGCACCTCGACGTCCATTGAAGGAGATCCTACAGGACGCCGGAATCGATTTTCCTCCAGGGTCCTCTGCGCAATACATTCCCAGCACGTCGACCTTGATCGTCAGCAATACTCCCCAGAATCTGGATCTTGTTGACCAGCTCGTTGAAGACATTCTCGGAGGCAGTCCNAAAATGATCAGGATCGTCACCAAGTTTGTCGAGGTGGCACAGGAAAACTCGGATGAGCTGAGCTTTGACTGGATCGTTACCCCCTTTGGTTTGGGCGGAGTAGTTTCCGAAGAGCTCTTCGCAGGTGGAGGGACGCAGGGGAATGGCCAGATCCGAACCGGTGCTGACTTCATCAGCCCAGTGGCCTTCACCAATATTCCCGGGATTCCTGCTGGGAGTAACACGGCAGTGCAGAACATCGTAACCGCCTCGAACCGGAGTGGTGATACTGCAGTGACCCGGAACAGCATTGATGCTGTTCTGAACAATCCGAACCGTAGCGCTCAGGTGAATCGTCCTGCGCCCGGGATACTTAGTCTCACAGGACTCTTCAACGATGGACAGCTCCAGATGATCATGAGGGGCCTCGCCCAGAAGAAGGGCACAGACATCATGACTGCGCCTAGCGTCACCGCGCGCCCGGGCCAGAAGGCTACCATCGAAATCATTCGGGAATTCATTTACCCCACAGANTANGAGCCACCAGAACTTCCTAACCAGGTCGGTGGTGGCCTNGGCAACCAAGGAGGTGGTGCCCTTGGGGGTGGTGGTGGAGCTGGAGGGTTCCCTGTTACGCCGGCGACTCCGACAGCATTCGAAACCCGAAACACAGGTGTGACTCTGGAGATTGAGCCAAACCTCGGACCGAATGAGTATGTCATCGACCTGCGGTTTGCACCTGAGATCGTCGAGTTTGAAGGCTTCATCAACTANGGAAGNCCAATCACCTCACCTGCCACGGACGCCTTTGGTAATCCTGTGACCGTGACGATCACCGAGAACCGGATCGAAATGCCGGTCTTCTCCAGTCGGCGGGTAAGTACTGGAATTACGATCTATGACGGACACACTGTCGCGGTTGGTGGCCTGATGCGTGAAGACGTGCAGGATGTTGAAGATGGAGTGCCTATTCTCAGCGATATCCCACTCATCGGCCGTTTGTTCCAGAGTCAGGCCCAGAGCCACATTAAGAGCAACCTAATCATCTTCGTGACCGCGAACATCATTGATGCATCTGGTAAAGATTACCGGAAGCCCAACGAGGTAGACCCCAGTGGGACACCGGTTGAGCCTGTCAGCACTGACCTTGGAGGAGGCCCTGAAGGGATCCTGCCTCCTCTCTAGGTNGCTCACCTAACCTGAATTTAACGAAAGCCCGACAGCCTAGGCTGTCGGGCTTTTTCTTTCCAGACCAAGGAAAGAATCGGGACGAGTTGCCGATTTGAGTGTTCACTACTGGAGAAGGTGAGACATTAATCGCCGTCTGCAGCAGGAATATCCTCATGTACTCTTTCGCGTTGACCGGTGGAATTGCCACGGGAAAAACAACCTTTGGCAAATTTCTGCAGGAGCGTTGTCCCGGAGCCGTAGTCTTCGATTGCGACAAGGTGGTATCACGCCTGCTGAATGATCGGCAGATACAGGCAAAGATCGTCTCGGCGCTTGGTGCCAGCGTGATTGATCATATTTCGGGTGATTTGAGCCGTAATGCTCTGCGAGAAGAGGTTTTCAGTAATCAGAGCTCTCGGGAGGCGCTTGAGCGAATTCTGCACCCGTTGACGCGGGAGGAATGTCTTGAGTCGCAGTCCGAAACTGCTACCAGTGGCCAGTCGTCCATGTTCATTGCGGACGTTCCGCTTCTTTTTGAAAGCGGATTCGACTTCGGATACGAGAGCTCCCTGCTGGTTGCCACCACTCGTGAAACCCAGTTTGAGCGCCTCAAGTCCCGCAACGGATACGACGATGTTCTCGTGGAGGCCATGCTTAACGCCCAGCTCCCCATTTCAGAAAAGGTGGAGCGTGCTGACGTGGTCTTCTGGAATGAAGGACCGAAGCAAGTCTTGCGACGTCAGATTTNTCGCTTCTTAGAGACCCTAGACCTCCTCACCTAACCGTTCAGATGGCTGCCAAAAAGAAAAGTTCCCGGAAAAAAACCGCAGCCAAGAAGGTTGTGAGCAAGAAGAAGGTNAGCACTAGAAAAAAGAGCGCAGCCAAAAAGGTGGCCAAAAAGGTGGCCAAAAANGCAGCCAAAAAAGCAGCAAAGAAGGCTGTCAGNAAAAAAGTGCTCAGGCCCAGAGACGAGAATGAGGAGGAGAAAGATAAAGCACCGGAGCTTGAAGTGGTTGTCGAGAGTGCTGCAGAAGCTGCGGGCGGAGCCCGAGTGGAGGAGGAGCTNCGGCCAGAGCCAATCAAAGAGGAGCCAGAGCCTACCTATGAGGTTCCGGATAAGATTGATGTAAATGAATTCCGGGAGCGCTCTCTCGCCAGTCTGCTCGATTCTGCTGCGGAGTTCCCTCTCAAGGTGAATAGTGCAGCTGGTAAGAGCGCATTGATCTTTGAATTACTGGCTTTCTACTCGAAGCACGGAACCGAGCTGGAAGCNGAGGGAATTCTGGAGCAGGCCAAGGAAAANTTTGCGATGTTNCGTGATCCGGTTCGGAGTTTTCGGACCTCCCCGGATGATTTCTACGTGGGGGGTAATATACTCAAACAACACGGACTAAGGGCAGGGCAGAAAGTGAGGGTGAAGCTGCGGGCGCCCCGAGCGCGCGACAAGTATCTTTCTGTTCTTGAAGTTCTTGCCATTGAGGGTTCCGGGGTCAGTGATTTCGATGCGCCCAAGGGGTTTGATCAGCTGACCTCACTGTTCCCGGAGGACCGCTTTGTGTTGGAGAGACCCTCAGCAATGTCGGTCAGGTTGATTGATATCGTCGCTCCTCTCGGGAAGGGCCAACGAGGATTAATCGTGGCGCCTCCACGGGGAGGGAAGACCATTCTTCTTAAGGAGATCGCTAAATCGATCTCGATAAATCACCCTGAGACAAAGTTGATCGTCCTCCTTCTGGACGAGCGACCTGAGGAGGTGACCGACTTTGAGGAGACAGTTGATGCTGAGGTGTTCAGCTCCACCTTTGATGAGCCTTCCAAGCGTCATGCTCAGGTCTCAGACTTAGTNCTCGAAAGAGCAAGGAGGCTGGTCGAGTTGGGGCAAGATGTTGTCATTCTTCTCGATAGTTTAACTCGCCTGGCTCGTGGCTATAACAACTCTCAGCGTGGGGGAGGACCGGTTGGGTCCGGTGGATTGAGCCCGCAGGCTCTCCAGAAGTCGCGAAAGTTTTTTGGGGCAGCGAGAAATGTTGAAGAAGGCGGAAGCCTTACGATCGTCGCCACCTGTCTCATAGAAACAGAAAGCCGGATGGATGACATTATTTTCGAGGAGNTGAAGGGAACGGGTAACATGGAAATTCGTCTCGACCGAGAACTGGCNGAGAGTCGTATTTACCCCGCGATTCACATTCCTCAGAGCGGAACCCGCAATGACGATCGGCTCTACCATCCAGAGGAAATGAACCGCGTGATTGAGATCAGGCGAGCTCTTACGACCCTGCCCATTGGGGAGGCTCTGGAAACCCTGTTGAGGCAGCTGGCAAAGAATTCCACGAACGCGGAACTTCTCATGCGGGGTATGATTTAGCCNNGGTTCCGCCCATTGCGCGTTCAGGAAGCCTATTCAGGCCTCTTGTGATCACATTGCGACTACAATCTCCCTGAGAATCTTCTTGCAGACAGGGTCATCAGGGACGACAAAAGTAGGTCGCAATGCGTAAATCCATAGCAAAGTCTCTACTTGTTACAGCGCTGGTTGTAGCCCCCGTTCTTTCATCGGCCCAGTCGTTGAATTTTGTGAACACCAAGTCATGGAGACAAACTGGTCCTGAGACCTTGTTTTATCTTGGTGGTCGCACAGACATGAATTTCCAAGATGGATTCTGGGCGCTCGCTCCCTGTCTCTTCCAACCGGCTCAGAACATTGTGGGACCAAACGAGTTCTGCCCCCTGGGGACAACTGGATTTATTGCGCAGGGTGACATCGACGGTGACGGCGTCAACGACCAAGGCTCGTTCTGGTCGGTTTCTGAGATTGCCCCCGCCGCAACGGTAGAGCCCTTCCGGCCTGATCTCTTCAGGTTGGTCTCAGCTCCTCCCTCAGGATTTACCCGCATCCTCCGGAGCACCGACGGTGATGTATCGGCAATCTTTGATGTCATCGATGCGAGCGTGATCGTGTGGTACAATGCCCTTGAGGGGGTTATAGACGATAACGAGATCACCATTTATGGCGCCCTTCGCGGGTATGGGGTAGGCTCCGACGAATTGGAGAGGCACTACGAGGATGTGCCGTGGGGTCCTTACAAATTCTCTTTGCCTGCACTGGTCCCGCCCGCCTCGAGTGCAGAACCGGGNNAGGTCATTTATGGCATCGATCACATTGTGACACCTGACGCNTGGCCGGGGCGGGGAGCGGTCCCGCAGGGTTGGCGTAATTCTAACGAAGAATGGGGAGATAATGGAGAGCTGGAGCTGGATCCGCGAATCTTTTACGATTTCAAGTGGAGTGGACTGACTCCCGAAAACACTCTGCAAACGGACGTGCTCACCTATTCCCTTAATGCGAATCAGTATATCAACGCTGAGGGTGTTGAAGAAACGAAGTACTCTCAAGACATCTTGGGTCGAGGAACTGTGACGGGGTTGTCTTGCTTCAATACGATCACAACCGACCTCAATCTCGACGAGGTGCTTGAGCAGGGGAAAGCCTACGAGCTGACTTTCACCACTGGCCGGCTCGCGGGTACGGAACAGGCAACTCAGTATCCTATTACTGTTTTTGGTGATTCGGGGGGTCTGTCTACTTTCAGGGTGGTGACCCGTGATGAGGGCTACACGTGGGATCAGGCTCGCGAAGCTGCCGACGCTGCGGGCGGCCGTCTTGCTGTGCTTGACAGCCAGGCCAAGCGTGACTTCGTCAATGCTCAGCTCGTGGGAGCAGGCTTTGAAACCGTGGATGGTGAGTGGCCTTCGATGTGGATCGGTCTCAGTGACAGCGAGGAAGAAGGTGTATGGCAGTGGAATACCGGTCAGACCCTTGCCGAGCAGCCCCCCAGTTTTCAGGATATTGGGAATGTGGCAGATCCCTCCGCCCCGTTTGAGATAAACACCCTTGACTCTACCAGCGACACTGAGCTCGGACTCTATGATGCTGACGGCAACCTCGTTCTGACCAACGATGATGCCGGCGGCGGTCAGCANAGCCAGTTGAATTTCACCGAAGGCCTAGAGCAGGGCTTCTATTTCCTCGCGGTTGGGACCTTTGACTCGGTGTTCGACCAGTCTGATTTTGACGTTACTTCATTCGGAGGCCTTGGAGGACCCTACACACTCACTCACCCCAANGGTGATGAAACCGGAGAGCTTGGTGAGGCAAGCTTTGACTGGTACCGGCTGGAGGTTGGAAGCCCTGTCGGGGGCGGGACTTGGCAGGTAGGGGCCCCNACGGTAGAGCCTCCGGAAAACGATTTCGATTTTGCCCATATCCTGGGAGGCGTGGCCGCTGCTGGTTCGGCCCCGGTGTGGTTTGACGAGGAAGGAACGGTTGAACTCGAGGCCTTCCTTCTTGAGATACCGATCCTTAACTCGAACGAAATTGTCTTGCCGGACGCTTCTGATCTCACCGCTGGGGTTGTGACGGGCGGTTTTTCGTCTGGTGCGGGGTTTGATCTGGTGACCAATCGGCCACTGGGAGAGCCCGGCTGCCTTCAGTTAGGACAAACTTATCGACTCGAAATCACCAGTGGGGAGCTTGCTGGGACAACGCAGTTCCCGATCACTACCTGGGAGGGCTTTACTTTGACAACAATCGGAAATGACCCTNTGCCNTTTGACGTGGCGGGTGTGCCGTCCCTTGGCCCAGGAGACTCCTTCGTCCTGACCCCGGAGAATGTGGACGCCACATTCTCGGTTGGTTATGTGGGGAGTCATTTCATCGAGGCGAGTGACGCGCTGAATGCTCCTGCGNATTTCTCTACTCTGGTTCGGGGAGGGGACTACCGGATCGAGTTCCTCACGGGAGAGCTGGCGGGAACTTCAGACACGGTCCGGAACTGGGGGTTCCCGACGAATTCGTATCTTGAGACCGAGTTCGACTTCTTCGGTCAACTGGCGGTCGGAGATACCTTTAGCATTGATCTTATCGAGTTGCCGGCTCTCAGCGTGGCAGTCGGAGATCAATTCGTGATTGGACAGATCTTTGAGGACTGGATCCANGATAAATACGACGCTGGGGACGTTCTNGCGGTGGACGCCTTNACTCTTGCTCTGTCGTATAACATCGGAGATCCGGAGACGGGGGAAGTTCCCCCAGAACTGGAGGTGGACCAAGGATTTTTTGGGCCTCTGTATGCAGTAGCGAGACCGGATACGATCGTATTCCCCCCTTATCCCATTGGAACTGNGGACGGANATCGNAACTCATTCATACTTGGAACTCTCGATAATCATTACGAATTGGGTCCCTTTTTCTTTAATCCCGGCGATTCTGTTGATGCCAAACTCGACCTTTCACGGGCGAGCGTGAGTAGTCAGACGAGCACGGACGTAGGAAACTACGATCTTAGCTTCCGGGTTCAGTTTATCGACACCTATGAGGGTTTTGCCATTCTAGGTGGGCTTGGCGATGACACTGGATTTCCGTTTGCCACCCCGAGTAGCGAGCGGGAGCCTGATTATGACTTTGACCGGGACGGAGCGTCAAACCTCCTTGAATANGCATTGCAGAGTGACGTTGCGGACCCCAATGNCAGACCGGCTTTCCTCTATGCCCTTGACGAGCAGGCTGGCAGTTGTACCGCATCTCTGACCAAGCGGCCCTTCACTGGCTCCAGTGTTGNATACTATTTNGAATACAGTACGGACCTGCGGACTTGGACAACAATTGGTGAAGACGACCCCATCTTTGAGATCACCGAAGACACTGAAGAGACTCTCGAGGTCACAAACCTCTCAAATTTCCCGGGTGAGCTATCCGCTCCGGCGTGCTTCCTTAGAGTAAGAGTGGAAGTTCAGTAGGAAACCGAACGAAACAAGTAGGGGGAATTTTAATAGATTTTGAGTGGGCACGACATCAGGTCGTGCCCTTTCTTCATAAGAACAGAGCTGGTGAATGATGAGTCCGTTACAGGAATCCACAGGGCTCATTAAAGGGCTTACGCTTGCTGTCGCATGATCACGACCACCACGGAGCTCACGGCACTGGTCGATAATCTGCCCGCATGCGATTCTAATTACGCAGGGATTGATCTGGAGGCTGATAATCTCCACCGCTATGCCGAACAGCTGTGTTTGATTCAGATCTCTGACGGGAAGGAGGTTTTCCTGGTCGACCCTCTGGAAGTGGATGANCTCTCCCCGTTCCGTGACTACCTAGCGGCTCAGAAGGTATGGATGCACGGAGCGGATTTTGACATGACTTTGCTACGCAGAGAGTTCGGGTCTCTTCCCAGGATGATCTATGATACTCAGATAGCCGCTCGGCTTCTGGGTATTTTACGCTTTAGCTATGCGAATCTCGTGGACCAGTTCTTTGAGGTGAAACTGTGCAAGTCTTCCCAGAAGGAAAACTGGGGGCAAAGACCACTACCCGATAAAATGCAGGAGTATGCAGGCAACGATGTTCGCTATCTGCTNCCTCTCGCCCAAGCTCTTGAGGCTGATCTAAAGGCTAAGGAACGCTACGGGTGGTTCGTGGAGAGCTGTCAGGCTGCCATGAAGCGGGTGCTGAGTCGCGAGGTAGAGAAAGAAGACCCGTGGCGAATTCGAGGGTCAGGAAAGCTTGACCGCCAGGCTCTGTGCCTCTTGCGAGCTCTCTGGCATTGGCGCGACCGGGAAGCGCAGGAATGGGATCGTCCCCCATTCATGGTTGCGAGGAATCAGGACCTGATCTCGTGGTCGGATATCCTCGTCAGGGGAGAAAAGATTCAAACCCCTCGTAACGTCAAGGGAGGAAGAGCCCGCAGGCTGAAGAATGCTATNGAAGAGGCNCTGAAGGTCTCAGGTTCGGATTGGCCAGAGCGAATCAGGGGGAGCGGGCGACGCTGGAATAGTCTTCAGGAGAAGCNTTATGATGATTTGGCAGGNAAACGCGATGAGGCCGCAAAAGATCTAAGTCTNGAGCCATCCATTGTAGCGTCCCGGGGAGCCTTNGANCAGATNGCNTGGGACGAGGACCCTGCTCAGCACCTTCTGGACTGGCAAAGAGGCCTCCTGGAACTTTGAGGGGAAGCCTGATTCCTAGCAGAAGGGACTGTTTTTATTGAAAGGGGCTGGTCGTGAAGAGGTCCTCTGGAGGGTGATCTTGACCTGATCATTTCAGGCCTCAATTTTAACGGCTAAAACGGGTCAAAATAATGTCATGGAATGACCTTCAGGAGACGAAAGAATCTTGTCTCCAAAGCCGTTCTGGACCACCTTTGGGGCACCTATGCCGGACCCTGAATCGGAGGCTGAAAAGTCTGGAATTACTGTTTCCAAAGAGGAGGCATATGACGCTTCCAAGATTGATAAGCTGGAGGGATTAGAAGCGGTCCGGAAACGTCCCGGGATGTATATCGGCGATCCTGATGAGCGGGGATTGCACCACCTCGTTTTTGAGGTGATGGACAACTCAATCGACGAGCATCTGGCAGGTTTCTGTGACAGAATCAAGGTTGCCATTCATGCTGATGGGTCGGTTTCCATTTCCGATAATGGACGTGGTATCCCGGTGGATATGCATCCAAAGTTCAAAATCCCAGCGGTCGAGCTGGTGCTGACGGACCTCCATGCCGGGGGGAAGTTCGGNCAAGGCGCCTACAAGTATTCAGGTGGTCTCCATGGGGTGGGGGCGAAGTGTGTCAATGCGCTTTCGGATTGGTTTAAGGCCGAAGTGACACGTGATAGCAAATTATATTCTATTACCTTTGAGAGAGGAAAGACCTCTGAGCCGCTCGAAGTAGTGGGTGAAGCAGATGCAGGAGATACAGGAACAACCATTACATTCTTTCCTGACGCGACTATTTTCGTTGATACTATCAAATTCAGTTTTAGTCGGCTTGGGCATCGGCTCCGGGAGCTGGCCTTCTTGAATCCNGGGCTCACGATCGACCTTGTTGACGAGCGGCCCGAAAGTGCAGAGGCGACCACTTTTTTCTATTCCCGAGGAATTGAGGAATTCGTGATTCAGCTGGGTGAGAATAAAGCTCTTGTGCACCCAGATCCGATCGCGCTCAAGGGGAAGAGNNAGATCGAAGTAGATTACGATGGTAAAGTAACCAAGGANGACGTTTTTGCAGACGTGGTTCTGCAATANAATGACAGTTACAACGACCAGATCCTCTGTTTTGCAAACTCCATTCCGAATGCAGATGGGGGCACTCATCTCACAGGGTTCCGGACTGCTCTGACGAGGGCGGTCAACCTCTACGCCAAAGGTAACAAGCTGCTGAAGGAAAAGGATCCGTCGCTCAGTGGAGATGATGTGAGAGAAGGGTTGATCGCGGTCATATCGGTAAAGCTTCCTGAGCCTCGGTTTAGTTCCCAGACGAAGGATAAGCTGGTGAATACTGAAATTGAAGGGGTGGTGAGTTCGATCGTTTATGAAGGGATTCAGGCTTACTTCGACGAGAACCCCTCGATTGCAAAGACCGTCATTGAAAAAGCGATCAATGCCGCGAGGGCGCGAGACGCTGCGAGAAAAGCGAGAGAGACGGTTAGAAAATCTGCGCTCTCGGGTGGTGGTTTGCCCGGCAAACTTGCTGATTGTTCGGAAAGAGACCCGGCTAAGAGCGAGCTCTATATCGTGGAGGGCGATTCTGCAGGTGGATCTGCGAANCAGGGTCGGGACCGAAGGACCCAGGCAATCCTCCCTCTNAGGGGAAAGCTGATCAACGTNGAGAAAGCCCGGCTCCATAAGGCCCTTCAGAACAAGGAGATCCAAAGTATGATTACTGCGATCGGAGCGGGAATCGGGGACGGAGAACAGGAAGGGGCGTTCAATCTAGAGAAGGTGCGCTACCATAAGGTAATCATCATGACAGACGCAGACGTGGATGGTTCCCATATCCGGACTCTTCTGCTGACTTTTTTCTGCAGGCAGATGCCCGAGCTTGTGACGAGTGGGTTTCTCTACATTGCGCAGCCGCCACTCTACCTCGTGACCCGCAAGAAGCGGCAGGAGTATGTGCAGGATGATGCAGAGCTCAACAAGATCCTTATCGAGTTGGGAGCGGATGACGTTCAAATGAGACCCGTAGGTGGTGGGGCATTCATTGGAGTGGAAGAGTTGAGAGAAATTCTTGATGCTCTTTCTGTGTTGTCCCGCTACTCCAGTAGTATTGAAGGTAATGGAGGGGATTTCTCCGACTACCTTTCTGCCCGTGTGGAAGGACGTCTTGCTGAGTTCATGGTGCGGGTGAGGGAGGGCAACGAAGAGAGTGTCCATTATTTCTTGAACGAGTCAGAACTGAGGAAATTCTCCGACCAGAACCGGGACCTCAGACTGTTTGGCGATTTGTCTCCGGAAGAGGAAGAGGAGATTAGTGCTCAGAACACAGATGGCGTTTCGCGAAGGGCAGTACGTCATGAGCTGCATGAGAGTCATGCAGTGGCAAGGGTGCTCGAGCGTCTTGAAGCGGCGGGGATTAATACAGGGAAATTCTTCTCTCTGGACNAGCCGATTTACGAAATCGTAGAGGGAGAAAGTGAGAAAGAATCTGTGGTTCCTCTCTTTTCGGTTCCCGAAATTCTGGACAAGGTTCTGGAAGTTGGCCGGAAGGGCGTAACTATTAAGCGGTTCAAGGGCTTGGGGGAAATGAATGCGAAGGAGCTCTACAGTACCACGATGGATCCTGAGACACGTCAGCTTCTAAGAGTTCGACTCGACGAGGAGAACCATCTTGAAGCGGATCGCATGCTCGACACCTTGATGGGTGATGTCGTCGAGCCCCGAAAGCGCTTCATTGAGGATAACGCACTGAACGTACGTAACCTGGATGTTTAAAGAAAATCAGCAGGCCTAAGAATTTCCATGTCCTCCGAAGACGAGATCAAACCAATCAGCGTTGCCGACGAGCTCTCGAAGTCCTTTCTGGACTACTCGATGTCGGTGATTGTTTCCCGGGCGTTACCTGACGTTCGGGACGGGCTCAAGCCCTCCCAGCGCCGAATCCTCTACGCGATGAACGACCTGGGCCTGTCTCCTGGCAAGGCTCACCGGAAATGTGCCAAGATCTGTGGGGACACTTCTGGAAACTATCACCCCCATGGTGAAGCAGTGATTTATCCGACCCTCGTCAATATGGCGCAGGACTGGTCGATGCGGGAAATTCTTGTCGACGGCCAAGGAAACTTTGGTTCTCCCGAGGCTGATCCGCCTGCGGCAATGCGGTATACCGAGGCCCGCCTGACCCACCTNGGAATGGCGATGATGGCAGACCTCGATAAGAGAACTGTTGATTTCGTCCCTAATTACGACGAGACGACTACCGAGCCCACGGTATTCCCTGC
The DNA here is from genome assembly GCA_002729275.1 of Roseibacillus sp. Classification (GTDB taxonomy): domain Bacteria; phylum Verrucomicrobiota; class Verrucomicrobiia; order Verrucomicrobiales; family Akkermansiaceae; genus Roseibacillus_B. The sequence continues at coordinate 14,662 of PBTP01000046.1, forward strand.
AGCCTTCCCTAACCTGCTCGTCAACGGAGGGACCGGGATTGCGGTNGGAATGGCGACGAACATCCCTCCTCATAATCTGGGAGAGATCGTGGATGCTCTTTGTGCCCAGATCGATAACCCGGAGATTACCTTGCCGGAGTTGATGCAGTTCGTCAAAGGCCCCGATTTNCCAGTAGCCTGCGAAATTCGAGGCGTAAAGGGAATCGAGAGCTACTTCGCGACCGGTCGTGGATCGGTGAAAATGCGCGGAAAGATGGAGGTGGATGAAAAGGATAATGGGATCTCAATCATTACCATCACGGAAGTTCCCTATGGAGTGAACCGTGCAACGCTTCAGCAGAGAATCGCGGAGCTGGTAAATCAGAAGATTCTAACTGGCATCTCCGGGATGCGAGATCTCACCGATGAAAATACCCGCGTCGAGATCACTCTGAAAAGGGATGCTCGCCCTCAGGTCTTGGTAAACCAGATCTACAAGCTCACTGCGATGGAGACATCGTTTAGTGTGAACATGTTGGCGATCCACGAAAGGCGTCCGAAGTTACTCTCTCTTAAGGAGGCCCTCGATTGCTATATCGAGCATAGGCGAGAGGTCGTGGTGCGCCGGACGCGGCACCTTCTGGAGAAGGCGGAGGACCGGGCTGAAACGCTCGAGGCATTGCTGCTCTCACTTGGGCGATTGGACGATTTCATCAAGATGATTAGGGAATCCAAGAGTCGCGATGAGGCGAGGGCAAAGGTNAAAAGCTACACCTTTACCCGAGAGGCAGCAGAAGGGCTGGGTGTGTTGATCCGGGAACAGCCTAGCCTGATCGGTGAAAACTATGTGTTCACTGACCGACAGGTGAATTCCATTCTGGAATTACGTCTCTACCAGCTGGTGGCTTTGGAGCGGGAGAAGATTAAGAATGATTACGATCAGATTATCGAGGAAATCAAGGATCTCATGGACATCCTTGCGAAAGAGGCTCGAGTTCTTGGGATCATCAAGGATGAGCTTCGCCTCGTTAAGGANAAGTATGGCAACCCGAGAAATTGTGAAATTCTTCCTGACGAGGGAGAAATCGCGATTGAGGATCTGATCGCCAATGAGGGAATGATTTGCACGTTGAGCCATCGTGGATACGTGAAACGGACTGCTGCGGGTGAATACCGCCTGCAGGGCCGTGGAGGGAAGGGGGTTCGCGGTATGGCGACCCGGGGATCGAACGACGATGATGATGATTTCGTAGAGCACCTTTTCAGTGCTCAGGCGCATGATTACCTGATGTTTTTCACGAATACAGGNAGGGTCTACGTGGAGAGAGTTTACGAACTGCCTGAGGGCTCAAGGTCTTCAAAGGGTAGGAGCATAAAGAATGTGCTCAATCTTCAGCCGGACGAGTCGATCGCCGCGATGTTGCGTCTTGAGCGACGTCTCGATGAGGAAGGAAATGATATTACCTTCCGGGAAGATGCAGGATTTGTCCTCTTTGCGACTCGTAACGGGAAAGTGAAGAAAACTGGACTCCATGATTTCAGGAATTTCCGGAAGGATGGGATNATCGCGATTAAGCTCGATGAGAAAAATGAGCTGATCGATGTCCGGCTCACCAGTGGGAGTAATGAAATCGTTCTNGTGACTCGNAATGGGCTAAGCTTGCGCTTCGTTGAGGAGCAGGCTCGTCCGATGGGTCGGAATGCGGCCGGGGNGGCAGGCATCAAGCCCGTGGGTGATGATGTTCTGGTAGGGCTCGCTCTGGTCAGTGATCAGAGCACTCTCCTCGTTGCCTCAGAGAATGGCATAGGAAAGCGGACGTCCTTCGCTGAATACCGGAGCCAGAGTCGTGGAGGCAAGGGGATTATCACCATGAAAGTGACTGAAAAGACCGGTGCTGTTGTGGGTGCTGTGGCTGTGGAAGAGGAGGACGAGTTAATGCTGATGACCACGGGGGGCCAAAGTATCCGAATCCGTTGCGCAGAGATTCGTGAGACCGGAAGAAACGCTCAGGGCGTCAAGTTGGTGACCCTTCGAGGAGCAGAACGATTGCAGGATATTGCGAAGGTTCTCTCCGGGGAAGAGCCTGAAGAGGATGGTGAACAGGATAATGAGGCCTCCGAGGATGACTCTGAGTAGAGTGATCCGGAGGGCATGTTTTTAGCCTGAGCCAGTTNTAAGCCTGAGCTAATGGTGTTGCAGATGCGAAAAGAGGCTCGATCCAGGCGGGGCGGTAACCTAGATGGTATATTGCCATCGGCTTTCCGGGATGTTTCAATCGGCCAGCACATTCAGATGAAAACTAATCGCTCTGTTCCTTTCATGCTCGCTGCGGCAATGTCGGTATTATTTTCCTGTGGACAGGATTTGTTTGCTCAGGATGAGAAAAAGCGGGACAGGGCTCTCCGCATTCTCGCGGTTGGTCAGGAGCCTCCGTGGCGAGAGGTAATTCAGGGAGGACGCCGCATACAGGTCGCTCCGCCACAGGGGTCTCTTCCTCCAATCCAGTTGCAGCTCTCTAATGACGAGGGAGTTGAGCTTGGAGAGGCTGTTGAGGTGAAGCTGAATCAGATTTCGAGAGTGATGGCCGTGACGCCCGGTGCTGTTCCCCTGCGAGCTGTTGGGGATGGCGGCCTTGATGCCAAGGCGTGGTCTACACTTAAGTTTCCCAATGTTTCGGCCGGGCTCGCAATTCTGTGGCGTGATCCTGCCAAGGGCAAATGGACGGATGGCTGTAAAGGGCTCTTTCTCAGGGACGATTTGGGATCAAGTGGTTTCCCAGCGGGCCGGGTTCGCATTGTTAACGTTTCCAAGTTTGCACTGGGTCTTCAGTTTGGTTCTGAAAAAGGATTATTGAAACCCGGACAAACACTGATCCGGGCAGGTAAGTCCGGAGTGTTTGAAAAGGTGCCAATTGAGCTCTCCGTGAAGGATAAAAATGGNCGCTGGGTGAAAGTTCTCTCCCAGCAGATTAATCAAAGGCCCGAGCACCGGACCCACGTGGTGCTTTATACGAACGATGGAGAGGCGCCGAGTCGCCCTGTTGGAGCAGTAGTCCTCAGAGAGGCTGCGCGAACCCCTGCGGTTAAGAGGGCACGTTGATTCCAGCCTTATCAGGGGNCNAATCTGCTATTGGTTCTCCTGAAAACCCGAAAACACCGGTGCATGGAGCCGGGTAAGACCGCTTTAGTGTAAATATCGAGCGGCCAGTATTGACGGCCCGGGTAGTGCTTGGTTAATTGCCGCGCCCTAATTCAGGGCGCAACACCACCACTGCTATGTCTAAATATGCAATTAATGGATTTGGCCGGATCGGTCGAATGGTCCTTCGCCGATTGGCGGAGAAAGGAGAACTGGATAAGGTCGTGGCTGTCAATGACCTCACCGACAACAAAACTCTCGCACATCTGTTCAAATATGACTCCAGCCAGGGCATTTTCGATGCGGAGGTGAGTTACGATGATGAGTCCTTCACAATCAATGGGCATCGTATCAAGGCTTCGGCAGAGCGAGATCCTGCAGCACTGCCGTGGGGAGAAAACGAGGTTGATGTGGTCCTTGAGTCAACGGGATTCTTCGTAGACCGAGCCGGGTCGGGTAAACACCTTGAGGCCGGCGCAAAAAAGGTCCTGATCTCGGCTCCGGCCAAGGATCCGGATCTCACCATGTGTCTGGGAATCAATGATGATCTCTACAATGCCGATGAGCATCATATTGTTTCAAATGCCTCTTGTACGACCAACTGCCTTGCTCCTATGGTTAAGGTTTTGAATGACAAATGGGGAATTGAGAGGGGATTCATGAGTACTATCCACAGTTACACGGGAGATCAGAATCTCCTCGATTCTCCACACGGGGATCTTCGCAGAGCTCGTTCTGCAGCGGTGAGTATTGTGCCTTCTTCTACTGGAGCTGCGAGAGCCATCGGGCTCGTTATTCCTGAACTCCAAGGAAAACTCAATGGGGGAGCATTCCGTGTTCCTACTCCAACTGGATCTCTCACAGATTTTGTTGCAGAGCTGAAGGACGGCGTATCAATTACTGCGGAGGAAGTGAATGCCGCCTTCCAAGCTGCCGCTACCGAGGGGCCCATGGCCGGCGTGCTTGAGTATAGCGAAGAGCCGTTAGTTCTGGCAGATGTGGTAGGGAACCCTCATAGCTCNATTTTTGACTCCGGTCTCACCACAGTTCTTGAAGGTAANATGGTCAAAGTATGTTCCTGGTATGACAATGAGTGGGGCTACTCTTGCCGGGCGGCCGATGCGATGGCTCTTCTGGGAGGCTAGAGGACTCAGTTTTTGAGCCCCCCGGTCGCTACCCAAATCAGCGCATGGCTAAAGTCAGTATCCGAGACCTCGCAGTTGAGGGCCAGGAGGTCCTCATGAGGGTGGATTTCAATGTCCCNCTGGAAGCGGGAAGAATCACCGATGACACTCGTATAGAAGGGGCTATTCCATCAATAAGGCATCTTATNGATGGAGGAGCCCGGCTGGTCCTGTGCTCTCATCTTGGAAGGCCCAAGGGGGTGCGAGATCCCCTCTATTCGCTAAGGCCGGTAGCTTCGAGGCTTGGTGAGTTGCTCGGAAGAGAGGTCGGATTTGCTGAGGATTGCGTTGGAGAAGAAGCACTTGAGCNACGGAAAGGATTAGGGAGAGGNGAGATACTTCTCCTCGAGAATACCCGCTTCCATGACGGAGAAAAGGGGAACGATGAGGGTTTCTCGAGAGAGCTTGCAGGTGGTGCGACCTTTTTTGTCAATGACGCGTTTGGGACTGCTCATCGGGCGCACGGATCGACCGAAGGGGTAACCCACCATGTCGAGAAAAGCGCGATGGGATTTCTGATTGAGCGCGAGCTTGAGTTTCTTTGCGATAAGCTGGCAGCGCCCTCGAGACCATTTGTGGTAATTCTTGGAGGAGCCAAGGTGAGTGATAAGATTGAAGTAATTACATCTCTTCTCGAAAAGGCGGACTCCCTGATTATTGGCGGGGCAATGGCCTTCACCTTCCTGCATGCCCAAGGTCACAGGATGGGGAAAAGNCTTCTGGAAATCGACAAGACCGATCTGGCTCTGGAGATCCTCGCCAAGGCGAAGGCGAAAGGAGTGAGGATCCTCCTTCCTTCCGACACCCGGGTGACAAGAGAGTTTCGCGAAGGAGCGGAGACCAAAGTAACCNAAAAATATGAGGACGGCGGTGAAATTGAGGAGGATTGGGAAGGGATTGATATCGGAGAGGTCACGATAGAGCGCTTTTGTGATGAGGTCGCCACCGCCGGAACAATCGTCTGGAATGGACCTATGGGAGTGTTCGAAATCTCTTCTTTTGAGAAAGGGACAAAGAAGGTGGCCGAGGCTGTAGCGGAGTCAGAGGCTCTCACCATTGTTGGCGGAGGGGACTCCGTTACTGCGGTTAAAAAGTATGAGCTGGGAGAGAGNATGTCGTTTATCTCAACCGGGGGAGGGGCCTCTCTCGAATTGCTCGAGGGGAAGGAACTCCCCGGCGTAGCAGCTCTNAGCAATCTCTAAACAACTACCATTATGGCACGTAAACTGATTATTGCGGCAAACTGGAAAATGAACAAAGGGCCTGCTGAGACAGCAGGTTTCATCGAGGCGTTTCTGCCGAGTGCTCAGGCATTGGCTGGAGAATGTGATATCGTCATTGCTCCTCCGTTTATCTCGATTCCGTCTGCGTCAGCATTGCTGGCTGACTCCCCGGTTGCTCTGTCTGCACAGAATGCCTCCGAACAGGACGAGGGAGCGTTCACTGGAGAGGTGTCTACCGCGATGCTCAATGNAGCTGGTGTGCAGCATGTCATTCTNGGGCATAGTGAGCGCCGCTCTATTTATGGTGAGGGTGACCAATTAATAAACGCCAAGGTGAGAAAGTGTCTCGCTGCGGGCCTTCACCCTATTTTTTGCATTGGAGAAACCCTGGANGAGCGAGAAGGGGGTAAACTNGAGGAGGTGCTGAGTCGCCAAGTGAGCGGAGGTCTCGCGGGCCTCTCTGATGAGGATATGTCAACGGTCGTGCTTGCTTACGAGCCTGTGTGGGCCATTGGGACTGGGGTGACCGCCACCCCGGAGCAGGCTCAGGAGGCCCATGCCTTTGTGAGGACTCTCGTTGGAGACCAGTTTGGGCAGGAGATTGCAGCCGCTACCCGTATTCAATACGGGGGCAGTGTGAAGCCTTCGAATTCTGCAGATCTGATGGCGAGGGAGGATATTGATGGTGCTCTGGTCGGGGGTGCGAGTTTNGAGGCAGAAACCTTCCGTGATCTGATCGCTAATGCGGTGGCCTAGGTCTCGCCGTTGCACACCGCCCGATGAACGCGGCCGTATTCAGGAATCCTGATGGCGGGTTGGTGGTCGGGAGCGGGCCCTTTGAAAGGCTCTCCTCTCCTCCGGATAACGGGGTTGCTTTTTATCGAAACGATTTTGCCCTCTCGTGTNCCCANCCCTGGTTTGTTCCTTCCAATATTGAAATTCTGGAAGATGGNNAGGTCCCGGATTTCTTGAAAGGCGCTCTTCCTGAAATTGCATGGGAAGAGCCAGAGGTGGAGCCCTTCGCCGAGGTATTTGCGGAGGTATCTCAAGCGATCCGGAGCGGATCCATTGAAAAGTCAGTGCCGGTGGCTACTGCCGGTGGGCGGCTCCGTAAAGGAAGCTGTAAAGGGCTGGGCTCAGCATTAGCCCGGCGCAATGGACCCTTGCGGCCCTATGGATGGGTTGACGGAGACGAGGGAGTAGTTGGGCTCAGTCCCGAGCTTCTCTTTGGGCTTAATGGGGGAGTGCTTCACACCATGGCTCTTGCGGGGACTGCTCGTGTTGAGGAGCGAGAGGCTTTTGGAGCAGATGAAAAAGAGATCAGGGAACATGAATTTGTGGCCCAGACTCTGCTCGCCAAACTTTCTGACCTTGGAAAGACCANTAGGCANCCTCGGGACATTATGGAGCTGGGGCCACTGGTNCACTATCATAGCGCTATCGATGTTGAGCTCAGGAAAAAAGAGTCCATTGACCGACTGATAAGCTTATTACATCCAACTCCGGCCNTGGGGCCCCTTCCTCGAACANCGGAGACCCTTGGTGATCTGGTTTCATGGCGCCGTCGTCTTGGATGCCCTAGGTGGTTTGGTGCTCCATTCGGGCTGTTGANGAACGGGTCTTTTGAGGTCCTGGTCGCGATCCGGATGATTCGCTGGCAAGGACCGCAGCTAGAGATGCCNTCGGGATGTGGCGTTATTGAGGAGAGCCGCCTCGTTAATGAATGGCGCGAGCTTCGGCTCAAGCGGGAGTCAGTTCGCGGTGTTTTTGGTGTTTAATCGAAATCATGTGGTGCTGGCCTGCCCTNGATNAGGTTGGGAGCGGGGACGCGTTGAAACTTTGATGGGAATAAATCTGAGGCTTGCAGAAGATTCGGTTGGGCCTCTAGGGTTCCTGTGATGAGCGAAGTTTTGGCTCAAACGCTGGAAGCCTGTCTAAGGCGAGGAGTGAAGGAGTTTGTTGTGTGCGCAGGAGCGCGCAACCTTCCNTTGGTTTTGGCGGTGATTCGTTGTGAGGGAATTAAAGTCTGGAGCCATTTTGAGGAGCGGAGNGCCGCCTTTTTTGCGCTTGGACGTATTCGTGGCTCTAAGGCTCCGGTTGCCGTTATTACTACCAGCGGCACTGCGGTGGCCGAGCTGATGCCTGCTGTAATCGAGGCTCACTATCAGCAGCGACCGCTTATTGTCATTACGGGGGATCGGCCCTNAAGATACCGCTCNAGNGGAGCTCCGCAGGCGATTGAACAGGTGGGGCTCTTTGGTCATTACGTGGAGGGTTGTAGTGACCTGAACGGCGAAAATGTGGTTCCTCTCGAGGATTGGAGTGGCCTGTCTCCTTGGCATCTTAATGTTTGCCTCGAAGAGCATGCTGAGGTGCCGGTTATTTCTTTACCTGCGGATCAGGCTGCTCGGGCTGTCATTCCGCGTCCTCCCGTTACGGCGCTTGTGAGTTTCCTGGAGCACTCCTTCCGGGGCCTGGTTGTGATGGTAGGAGGCTTAGAGGAAGATGAACGAGAGGAGGCATATCATTTTCTCAAGACCCTCAGGGCTCCGGTAGTAGCNGATGCAACAAGTGGATTGAGGGAGCTCCTCGGAGGGGTCGTNCTTACCGATGGAGACGGTGTTCTACGCGACTGTCTTCCGGGTAAGGTTCTTCGTCTTGGNGATGTCCCGGTNGGTCGTTTTTGGAGAGACCTCGAGGCCCANCCNGAGATTGAGGTGCTTTCGGTAACCAGGACGGGCTTGTCTGGGCTGGCACGTGATTCAGAGGTGATCACTGGGAGGGTGCATGATGTGCTCAGGGGAATGGGCACGCCGCCNGCAGCGGGTGATGTCCTTGACCTGCTCTGCAGATCAAACAAGCGGANGGGAATTCTGGAGGAATTACTCGAACGTTATCCTGATAGTGAACCGGGTTTGATGCGGGTACTCTCCTCTCATGTCGCTACCGGTAATAGCCTTTTTCTCGGAAACAGTCTTCCGATTCGGGAGTGGAACCTTTGTGCGCAGACGAGTGTGCCGGTGGGAGAGGTGCAGGCGAGTCGGGGCGCAAACGGAATTGATGGGCAACTTTCTGCATGGTTAGGGGCTACCATGGGTCATGACGAGNTCTGGGGGGTTTTTGGAGATCTGACCGTTCTTTACGATCTGACGGCCCCGGCTTTTCTTGAGCAGGATAGAGGAAAAGGGAGAGTTCTGGTGGTAATTAACAACCGAGGGGGTCGTATCTTTGACCGTCTCCCTGACTTCAAAGAGCTGACTCAAGGTGAGCGTGAGTGTGTCATCAATAGCCACGATCAGAAATTCGAGTCCTGGGCAGCCATGTGGGATCTTGATTATCAGCTTGTGACAAGGTGCGATCACTTTGACGTGACCAGGCNGGAGAGGCCTATGGTGCTTGAATTGAANCCGGATGAAAAACAAACCGCTGAGTTCTGGGAGGTGTGGGATTCATGAAGCTATGGTGCCTCCATGGAGCCGTAGGCCTTGCCGCTGACTGGGATGACTTCAAGAGCAGGATGGAGNCAGAAGGTCATCAGGTTTATGCCATAGACTTGTGGAGTTACCTCGATGATGGCGATTCTAGCTTTGAAGATTTTGCTGNAAAACTTTGTGTAGAAGCTCGGAAGGAATCGGTGCCTCCAGTGTTGATTGGCTACTCAATGGGTGGGCGGCTCGCCCTTCATGCCTTAATTGAAGATTCTATGGCGTGGAGTGGCGCAATGTTAATTTCGGNTCATCCCGGACTAGANGCCGAGGAAGAGAGGATTCGACGCATGGCAACGGATGCGGAGTGGGCCNCTAAGATTCTGGCTGGTGGGTGGGAAAAATTTTTGAACGAGTGGGAGAATCAGCCTATCCTACAGGGGCACTGCAAATCTCCTCTCGCGGATCGGAGTAATCTTTGCGAACGGCAAGTAGCGGTAGCAAGGGCATTTACCTCATGGTCGCTGGGGAAGCAGAAGAATCTGAGGGATTCCCTGCGGGATATCGATAGACCGGTGTTCTGGCTTGCAGGGAAAAGAGATTCGAAATTTTCGAGTCTGGCAGATTCCGTNTGGTTGCAGATGCCTGAGGGCTATCTGCTGGGGCCGATTGATGCNGGGCACAGGGTGCCTTGGGANGCTCCTGAGGAATTCCTACTTTGTGTAGAACACTTACTCGACCTGATTAATCGATAGTTGCAGTGGGCAGGGCCTGAGCCATCATTACTCCGTGAACTGGATCACAGCAGCTGAATTCGAGGATATTCGTTACGAAAAGAGCGAAGATGGGAAGATCGCGAAGGTGACGATTAATCGCCCGGAGGTGAGGAATGCTTTCAGACCGTTGACGGTCAAAGAGCTCCTTGCGGCGTTTGAGCTCTCTCACGAAGACGAGGGAGTTGGAGTCGTTATTCTTTGTGGGGAAGGGGAGAAGGCTTTCTGTTCGGGGGGCGACCAGAAAGTAAGAGGAGATGGCGGATACGTAGGGGGAGATGGTGTNCCCAGGTTAAACGTNNTGGACCTGCAAAAGAAAATAAGGAGTCTCCCAAAGCCTGTGGTCGCCATGGTTGCAGGTTACGCCATTGGGGGAGGGCATGTTCTCCATGTAGTTTGTGATCTTACTATCGCAGCTGAAAACGCGAGGTTTGGACAGACGGGACCCAAGGTAGGGAGCTTTGACGGGGGATTGGGATCAAGCTATCTTGCCCGAATTGTGGGGCAGAAGAAGGCTCGTGAAATCTGGTTTCTCTGTCGACAGTATGATGCCAAAGAGGCGCTGGAAATGGGTCTTGTGAACACGGTTGTTCCCTATGAGCGGCTGGAGGAAACGACAGTTGAATGGTGTCAAGATATGCTCGGGCACTCACCTCTCGCTCTCCGGTGNCTTAAAACAGCTCTTAATGCTGATTGTGANGGGCAGATGGGGCTAGTCGACCTGGCAGGTAACGCNACCTTGCTCTATTATCTGACCGAGGAGGCTAAGGAGGGAAAAAAGGCTTTCCTCGAAAAACGGGATCCAGATTTTGGGAAGTTTCCCAGGTTTCCTTGAACAGGTGATATGCTGAAAAGCTATTTAATAGCTGCGCGCCCCAAAACTCTGCCTGCGGCATTTGTCCCGGTCTGGGTTGGCTGTATTCTGGCGTGGCATGTTACGGGAGAGTTACACTGGGATCTCGCCCTTTGGACTTTTCTGGGGGCCGCAGCTATCCAGATTGCAACCAACTTTTTTAATGACGCTATCGATTGCGAAAGAGGAGCTGACACGGAGTGTCGTCTCGGCCCTCGACGGGTTACAGCTAGCGGATTGCTCTCACGGCGGTCGGTCTACTGNGGCGCCTACGCATGTCTTTTGACTGCATGTTTATGCTCTCTGCCGTTGTTGCAATCTCGTGGGTGGATTATTGCAGTCATAGGTATTCCTTCCCTGTATCTATCGTATGGTTATACGGGGGGAATTTTCCCTCTCGCCTATCTGGGGTTGGGTGAGGTTTTTGTGATCCTTTTTTTTGGGATCGTCGCGGTTGGGGGCAGCTATTTTGTTCAAGTAGGGACGTGGGATTGGCCTGCAGGAGTTCTTGGCCTGCAGGTTGGAATGCTCAGTGCAGTTCTGATCGCGATCAATAACCTGAGAGATGTGGAGGAGGATAAGAGGAGCAACAAAAATACGCTGGCTGTCCGTTTTGGAGCTGTGGCTATTCATCGAATGCTCACTGGGCTGGTCGTGGTGGCCATGATGCTGTCTTTTCTTGGTAGCTACTATGGGCTTTCATGGTTTGTTGCTCTGAGTGTTCCCTGGTTCCTCGTCGGTCTGCTCTGTGTGAGGGGGGTAAAGGCTTCTCCGCCGAGCCGTCGCTACAATCGTTTCCTTGCGATTGCTGCAGTCCAGTTAATGCTTTTTGCCATATTATTTACTGCTGCAGTTTTGCTCTAGTGCTGTGAGTGCAGCTGGAAAATTTATTCGCTACAGGTGATGGAGCCCATTTACCATTGGAAATACACCCTCAAGTCCAACAGGAAGCTCAATGCAGTTTCCTCGCGGCGAGAGTTCGAGGGGGCTCTTCTCCGGATTGGAGAAGGCTTTGGTTGTCTCCATCCATGGCCGGAGCTGGGAGATCCCGAGCTTGAAGATTTACTTATAGAATTCGGTAGGAATGAGCTGGTTAGCGATCTTGCTAAAGGGGCATTGAGAATGGCGAGGGTCGATAGTGCAGCCCGGGAGAGAGGGGAGTCACTGATTGATTCCGTGAAGCGGTATATTCCGGAGAGTCATGCTACTTTGCCAGAGTGTTCCATGGGCGCGGTNGAAGAGTCCGTAGAAAGGGGCTACCGTGTGGTAAAGGTAAAGGGGGACAGGGAATTCAGGGAGCAACTGGGACATATCGAGGAGATTGTAAGGCGTTGGCCCCAACTCTCATGGCGTATCGACTTCAATGAAGTTATGACGAGCGGGGAAACGCTGGCTTTGTGTCAAAGTCTCCCTCGTAGTTTAAGAGAGCGGATCGACTTTCTGGAAGATCCCTGCCCGTGGAACAGAGAGCAATGGGCTCTTATTCGGAAAACCTCAGGGCTTGAGCTGGCACGGGATCGCGGATCGCACGATCTTCAGCCAGAGGAGAGGATTGTGGTTATAAAGCCATCGCGAACAGATCTCGACGTGGAGNACCTTGAAGGTAAGACCCTGGTAGTGACCAGCAATATGGATCATCCTCTCGGTCAGTGTTTCGCGGCTCAGCAGGCTGGAAGAATGGGGCTGGAAGGAGTGAGTTTATCGAGTGGAGGTCTGCAAACGCACGGGCTATTTGAGCCGGATCAGTTCACAGAGCGGTTGGGGATTGCCGGACCCAGCTTTACTGCTCCGGNAGGAGTGGGGCTTGGATTCGATGACCTTTTACAAAAGTTGCCATGGAAACGCCTGAGCTGACACGGAGGGNATTTTGGGAGTCCAGAGAGTGCTNTGTAATGGCGCCGCCTGGCCGTGAGGCGGAAGGCGAGGAGATTGGTGAGGCCTTTGAAGATCAGGAGAGCGTTGTCTTTGCTACTTCCGGCTCGTCTGGTTCTCCAAAGTGGGTAATGTTCCAGCGAAGAGCGCTTCTGGCATCTGCCGTAGCAGTGAATCAGCATCTTGGGGTGTCAGAATGCGATCGTTTCATGCTGGCCCTTCCCCTGTATCATGTAGGTGGATTTGGGGTAGCGGCTCGGGCATACGCTGCAAACTGCTCCGTTACGACTCTCGAAGGAGATTGGGATCCGAGATGCTTCAAGGAGGCGGTTGAGTTGGACCACTCTACGCTGACCTCTCTCGTTCCCACGCAGGTCCACGACCTTGTTGCGCATGGATTGAAGGCTCCGCGGTCCCTGCGGGCAATTATTGTTGGTGGTGGAAAAATGAATGAAGAAGAAGGACGACTCGCTCGTGAACTGGGNTGGCCGGTGCTGCAAAGTTATGGAATGACCGAGGCAGGCTCTCAGATAGCTACCGCAGATCTGGCTTCTATCAATGAGCCCTTCCGGGCAGGGCCTCTGCCAATTCTTCCTATCTGGAAATGCCGGACAAGCGCGGAGGGGTGTTTGGAATTCAGAGGGCCGGCACTCTGCAAATACTACATTCAGAGAGGTCGAGGAGAGATGTTCTGCCGGCGAGCTAGCAACGAGGAAGGCTGGTTCAGTAGTAGNGACCTCGTCCAACTAAGGGGTAATCAGGTGACCGTGAATGGCAGGGCGGACCGGAAGGTGAAGATTCTTGGGGAGCTGATTGACGTGGAGGCTATGGAGAGTGAAATAAAGGACTGTCTGGGTTATGAGAATGTCTNCCTTCTCGGCCTTCCTGATCCAAGGCGGGGAACGCGGTTGGTGTTGGTTATTGAAGAGAACCTCAACAGGGNTCCGGGGCTATTGAAGAAGGTGAACAGGGGGAAGGCTGGTATCTTGAGGGTAGACGAGATCAGGGCCGTGGCCCAACTGCCAAGAACTGCGATGGGTAAGGTTGATTCAGGTGCTCTCCGTAAGCAGTTTAACTCGTCCCAGAATATCCAGAAGGAGTGAGAGTCCTCCCTGAGTAACTTGGAATGCGCTGCTGGAATGGGGAGGTAAATTTTACGGAGTCGGGAAAGGTAGCGTGATCGAAGGATGCTCCAAANTCCCGATCTCAGGATAAGGGTTCGCCCTCGTTGACAGGNGAGTATTGGGNCATAAACTGTCGCCCGGTGACAATAAGCCGTCCATACGTGACCATTTCTCTGTGCCTTTTTCTAGGTTCGTTGCTGACAGGGTGCTCAGGAATGGGAGGGAGGTCCGATGAGCCTCGGCGCACCCGCTCGTGGACGAGGGCGATAAAGCAGGAGCTTCAGACTCTNGGATACCGTAATTGGATAGTAATCGGAGATGCGGCATTTCCTTTGCACAGCCGGCCCGGAGTGAGGACGATATTTATCGACGATGAGATTCCGGAGGTTCTCCAGGAGGTTCTGGACGAATTAGAGCGAGTGCAGAATGTAACGCCGCGGATCTACCTCTCGAGGGAGCTCGCCGAGATCCCGAACGACCGGGCCCCTGGGATCGCGAGTTACAGGCGTACGATCGAAAGCGCTCTCCGAGGATATCCAGCGAGAGAAATGGAGTTTCGCTCGTTGTCTCTTCTGCTTGAGGACAGCGCGAATAAATTTACAGTGCTAGTCTTTAAGACTTCAACTGCTCTGCCATATTCGGGGATTTTTATTGAGCTTGATAGCGGTTACTGGGATCCGGAGTCAGAGCGGGATATGCGGGAGCGGCTTGAGAAAAAACTCCGAATCGAGTCAACCTAGGTTTCTCTTGATGAAGCATAACGAAGAGCGACTGACCCGGGAACGGGAAGAGGCCTGGATTGGCGATGCGGTTCTGGCGCTATTTGTAAGGGAGTGGATTCTGAGAGAAGAAAACTCTTTGGATGGCGGAAAATTTATTCGTTTCACTTCCAACGAGTTTCTCCGGGTGATTGGGAATCCGACCCAGGTAGAGGCCCGGATAGGCCGGGTCTANCGGGATNAAGGTATGGCGAAGGCCTATGCCTACATTGAGGAAAACCTTCTGCCTGTTTTTCTGGGGCAGGAGCGCGCCAGGAATCAGCGAATTCGAAATGGCGAGCTTAAGGGCTAAGCCTTGTGATGTTCCATTCTTCACCNTCCNGGGTGAAGACTAGTCGGTCGTGCAGTCTGCTGGGACGNCCCTGCCAGAACTCGATATAATCCGGTTTTACTCGAAAACCACCCCAGAAGGGAGGGAGGGGGATTTCACTGCCATCAGGCCATTTTTGATTCAATTGAGCTTCAAGGTTCTCGAGATGTGACCGGTCTGTGATAGCTGAGGTTTGCTTTTCAGAAACCCAGGCGCCGATCTGGGCGCCCCGAGGTCTCGATTGAAAGTAGGATCTCGATTCCTCTTCGCTCGTGCGGGAAACCGTGCCGCGTATAATAATTTGTCGCTCAAGCTCCCGCCAGTGCATGACCAGAGAGGCCCTCGGGTTAGCTTCGAGATCCTGGGCCTTTCTCGAATTATAATTGGTGAAGAAGCTAAAATGCCCATCGTTCAGACCCTTGAGTAAGACGGTGCGAGCGGAGGGTTCTCCTTCCCTGTTTGCGGTAGCCAGAGTCATGGCGTTAGGGTCAGTCACTCCGGACTCAACTGCATCTTTAAACCAGCGCTCGAACTGAAGGAAAGGATCAGCAGCAACGTCGGTCTCGGCGAGACCTGCCCGCTCGTAATTTTCACGCAGGTCGGCCAAGCGGATCGTTTCCTTGCTCATCTGATCTGAGTATACGCGGATTACAGTGAAAGCGGTGGAATTTTTCCTNCCCGAGCNGCTCCGGAGCAAAACTAATTTGCCCACTGGTANACCCTGACGTAGTCAACCTGCATCACCTGGGGAAACTGGCTCGCCGGGATGCGATCTGCTCTCTGATCTTCCTTTTCAAAGAAACGGCCGTCGACGGCGACATTCAATATCAGGTGGAAGGGCTGATCATATGGGGCAGAGGGATTTTGGCGAGCGCTCGCCGACCACCACTCACTGGCCTTTCGGGTTTTCCAGCGTACTCCATCGACGAACCACGAGATCTCGTCCGCGCTCCATTCCAGGGCATAGACATGGAACTCCTCGGCCGCACTTTTTCCTGGGAACTGATAGGTATGATCCAAGTGAACGTTGTTTGGCCACTTTCCTCCAAAATGGAGGGCGCCGAGAGTTTCAGTTACTTTATTTCCTCTGGATTCAACGATATCAATTTCGCCTCCAGCGGCCCAACCACCATAGGGCGAGTTCGTGGGCATCATCCATATGGCTGGCCAGATTCCCTGCCCGCTAGGGACCTTTGCCCGGATCTCGAATCGCCCAAATTTCCAGTCTCCACGGTTCATGGTGCGTAATCTTGCCGAGGAGTAAGGTTGCGTCTTACCGTCGCTGGTTGCATGCGGGTCACGATAGACGGCTATGTTGAGAGAGCCGTCTTTGACAAAACTATACTTGGGATCCGTTCGGTAAGCCTGGCGCTCGTTGTTGCCGCCTCCATAGTTGTTTTCTTCCCGCTCCCATTTTCCGAAGTCTATACGATCTCCATCAAACTCGTCGTGCCACACGAGTGCCCATTCCTTACTCGGGGTGTGAAGGCGGTATTCTCCTCCGGGCTGGAGGGTTGACCAGAGATCTCCGGTCCCAACGATTGCAGGCCCAATATTCTTCCAGAAAGAGCCACCCGAAGAATCGGAGTTTTTAACCTGTAGTTGGTAGAGTGACCCCTTTTTCGTGGAAAAGCTCAGGGTGAGAGCGGGGCCGCTCTGGAGAGTCGGCTGGGCGAGAAGTAGCTTCGGCAGGAGGGCGATGAAAAGAAGAGACAAGCGCATGCGCTACCCTAGCACGGGTGAGGCCGCTCTGCAAAAGCCCCCCACCCCAGGGCTGTTCTGAGCTCGTGATTTCAGTGGTTCAGGACTTTCTAGGGAAGATCGATGTCGTAGCTCTCAAAGGCTTCCTCGATCGCGCTACCTGATTCTTCCATTTCTCCACCCAGTTCCCCCATAGTCTCGCCCCAGTCTTGCATGATCTGAGGGAAGAGAGGGTCGTCGGCCATTTTCTGGGCGAACCATGGCCCCATCGCCTCCTGCCCACCTGTAAGCACCTCGACGGGGATTGGTATCTCCTCCATGTGGGTTGCCATGTCCGCGGTAGCATCCCGAAACCTGTTCACGGGTAGTTTAAGGTCCTCGGGCAGGTCACCTGTTTCGATGGTGCTGAGCTTGTCGCTCAGCTGACTCAAATTACGCATGGTGTCGAGCATCTGCAGCGGATTGCCACCACCCTCAGCATCTTCTAATTTTTCAATCAGCTCGATAACTCCTTTTTCCCTCAGCTCAGTGGTGAATGCGATGACAGAGGCCGGAGCTGCGGGCTTGTTGGCGGCTGGCGCATCTTCCTCAGGCGCTGGTTCTGGAGTTTCCTCCGGCTCAGGCGCTGGCTCTGGAGTTTCCTCCGGCTCAGGCGCTGGCTCTGGAGCTCCCTCCGGCTCAGGCGCTGGTTCTGGAGTTTCCTCCGGCTCGGGCGCTGGTTCTGGAGTTTCCTCGGGTGCGGGTTGGGTAGAGCCAGTCTCTGCTGAGGCAGCCGGTTCTTTCTCACCGCAGGATGTCAGGAAAAGACAGAGGCAAAAGGCAGCTGAAATGACGGTAAGTGCANGTTTCATGANTGCNCTGACTTTCGCTGATATCAGCTACGTTACGAGGATTATTTCCGAGATCCTTCNATGGGGAGTTCAGCTCAACGGTGATAGTCNGNAGGTGGGGTAGAAGCAGGTGACCTGGAACTCACCGTATTTGATCACTTAAGGTTTTCGTAGATGGAACGGAGATGCTTGGATGAATTTATGCACGAAGACGTCGCGAAAGTGCTCATCGATGAGGAGGTCATTGAGAAACGCCTCAACATCCTTGCAGATCGAATTCTCGAAGAGTTCAGCGGACGCCAATTCGTGGTGATAGTGATTCTGAAGGGTGCTCTTGTGTTTACGGCGGATCTCCTTCGCAGAATGCCAATTCCACTGGAGATTGAATGCATCAATGTAGCGAGTTACCACGGGGCGACAAAAAGTTCGGGTCAGGTCGACTTCCTCGATGCAAAGTTGCCTGGCGTGGAGGGGCGCGCCGTCCTCCTGATAGATGATATCCTGGATACTGGTCGCACGCTTGATGCAGTCGGAGAGAAACTCCGTGAGCAGGGAGCTGAAATGGTGAAATCTTGTGTCCTGTTAAGCAAGGACAAGGAGCGGGCAGCGAATGTAGAGGCTGATTATGTGGGATTCCACGTTGGCGACGAATTCGTGATAGGTTATGGCCTTGATTATAAAGGTCTCTATCGCAACTTGCCCTACGTAGGGNTCCTCAAGGCGGACGTTGTGGAGGCCGGTGAATGAAACGGTGATCTTCGATGACGCCTTTATCAAAGCAGAGCTGCTTTAGCCTCAGCTGAGGGGAGGTCTTCCAGTGGCAGAGGCCCACGGTCTGGTATAGAAAGAGANTAGGCGACTTGGGTGTGGNAGGCTGACATGCTCCAGCCACGATAAGGATGTCGGNGGATTGCCTCAATCTTGTGCATAAGTGTTGCAATCCCTATAAAATCTGCTCTTCTTTCGCCTCCCCGCAAAAAGGGCAGGCCGGTAATCAACTAGTCTGAAGCGTGCGAAAGCAATGAGTGAATCGACAATTGATCCGAACCAATACCGCCTCCACGATAAAGATACGGGAAGCGCGGACTATCAGGTAGCGCTCTTAAGTCAGCGCATCAAACACCTAACCGATCATCTGGGCTCTCACCGCAAGGACTTCTCCTCGCGGCGTGGCCTCCTAACCTTGGTGGCGCGGCGGCGAAAACTCCTCGATTTCCTGGAAAAGGATAATGAAGAGCGTTACCAGAAGATCGTAGCCGGTCTCGGGCTCCGTCGCTGATCAGCTCTCTCGTCCAAATGCATAAATTTGGGCGTTCTTGCTTTCCGGGTCTCTCTCACACCNAGCCGGATGCTCCCTTGAATATCTTCAGAGGAGCAATGGCTGNAATAACCTGAAGCTGCTCTCTCCAAGGGGAGAGGGTGGCACGACGTAATAAAGTAAAAGAAAGATGAGTACAAATACAGTAACGGCCAATGTTGGCCAGAATCCCATTGTCATTGAGACAGGGAAATTAGCAAAACTTGCAGATGGGGCAGTCACTGTCCGCTGCGGTGACACGGTAGTTCTTGTGACTGCGGTATCGCAGACGAAAGTCAGGGCAGGGCAGACATGGTTCCCCATGTCAGTTGAATATAAAGAGCGTGCGGCGGCGGCCGGAGTTTTCCCTGGAGGGTATTTTAAGCGAGAAGGTCGCCCTACGGAAAAAGAAATCCTAACGTGCCGGATGACGGACCGGCCACTGCGACCCCTTTTCCCAAAGGGTTACCTCTACGACACGCAGATCGTTGCACTTCTTTTCGCGGCCGATGGCGTCAATGACGCTGATATCGTCGCGATGAATGGAGCCTCGGCAGCTCTCGCAATCTCGGACATCCCCTTTGAGGGGCCGATTGGTGCGGTCCGCGTTGGACGGGTNGATGGAGAGTTGGTGGTCAATCCGACTTTTGATGAGAGAGCCGAAAGCGATCTGGACTTGGTCTATGTCGGAAACAAGACCGACGTCGTAATGATTGAGGGTGCCGCTGATGAGATTCCAGAAGCAGATTTCATCGCGGCGCTACGATTTGCACAGGGACATGTCACCACCTTGGTGGAGGCGCAGGAGGAACTTGTCGCACAATGCGGGAAGGAAAAGCGGGAATATACCGTGACTGTAGCAAAAGAGGAGCACTTGGAGATCGGCTATCGCGTGGCCGGTGACCGAATCGAGGACGCAATCTACAAGCCGAGTAAGGTTGAGCGTGCGAAGGCCGTAGGCGCCTTGCGAGACGAGGTCGAGGCAGCCTTGAAAGAAGCAGATCCAGAAATCTCAGATTTCGCAATTGAGCAGGCGTTCGAGCATATTCAGAAAAAGGCATTCCGGATCAGTATCCTTGAGAAGGGAATCCGGGCTGATGGTCGAAAAGTGGGCGAGCTCCGTGCTCTTACCGCTGAGGCCGGGATTCTGCCCCGAGTTCATGGCTCAGCTCTTTTTGCTCGTGGTGAAACGCAGGCTCTCGCTACCACAACTCTGGCCCCAGCCGACGAAAAGCAGTATTTCGANAACTACGCTGGGGGCGAGGACAGCAAACAGTTTATCCTGCACTANTCATTTCCTCCATTTTCAGTTGGGGAGTCAGGCCGCTTTGGGGGGCTTAACAGACGTGAAATTGGCCACGGAGCTCTATCGGAGCGCTCAATCCAGGCGGTCATACCCGACGTTGAGGAGTTTCCTTANGCGATCAGGGTGACTTCCGAAGTCCTTGAATCCAACGGGTCATCNTCCATGGCTACAGTTTGTTCGGGAACCATGTCTCTTCTGCAGGCAGGTGTACCTTTGAAACGCCCGGTAAGCGGAATTTCTGTCGGACTCGTCACAGACTTTGATGAAGAGGGCAACCTTAAGGATCACAAGCTGCTGTTGGACATCATTGGCAGTGAGGATTTCTATGGCGATATGGATTGGAAGCTTTGCGGTACAAGTGAGGGGATCACTGGNTTCCAGCTCGACTTGAAGCTGCGTGGTATTTCCCTCGATATCTTCGAGAATGCCGTTCATCTCGCGAAGGAAGGGCGGACCAAGGTGCAGGAAGCCATGACTGCTGCGATTCCCGAGGTTGGTCAGCTCAGCGAGCATGCTCCACGGATTGAGTCCGTTAAGATCGACCCTGAGCGTATCGGGGAGCTGATTGGTCCAGGAGGCAAGCACATCAAGGGTATTCAGGCTGAGTCAGGTGCTGAAATTAATATTGAGGATGACGGCACCGTGCATATTTACGCCTCGAAGGCTGAATCTCTCGAATGCGCTAAGAAGATGATCGAGGATATGTTTGCCGAGGTGGAGGTTGGTGCAACGTATACCGGTAAAATTGTTAACACCATGGCCTTTGGAGCCTTCATGGAGGTTCTACCAGGTAAGGACGGATTAATCCACATCTCGGAATTAGCCGAAGGTCGGGTTGAGCAGACAGAGGATGTCGTAAAGACGGGTGATGAAGTGACCGCCAAGTGTATCGGAGTCGACGAGAAGGGTCGGGTTAAGATGAGCATGCGCGCTGCGATCAGAGAAGCTCGTGGTGAGAGCGATGACAGCGATGAGGGCGATGGACAGCAGGGTGGTGGCCGTCGCGGTGGGGGTGGACGTCGTGGTGGCGGCGGTGGACGTGATCGTGGTGGAGANCGTGGCGGAAGCCGTGGTGGAGACCGTGGTGGACGGGGCCGTGATCGTGATAAGCCCAAGGATGATGTTCCGCCGCCCGAAAAAGAGGAGTCGTTCTCCCTCACGGACGACTAATCAGATTTCTGAAGATGTTCGAGCAAGCGCCCCGGGGTTATCCTGGGGCGTTTTTATTTGCCGAGNTCCGCTGAGTCCAGGTTGCGCCAAATCAAGGGAGCGAAGAGGTCGCTCTTCTGCTGCTACTCTGTCGAGGTTGGACGTTCCTCGCTTTTCTTATTCTCAAATTTTGCCCCTTTGCTGATATTCATATAGAAACAGCCAAACAGAAGAGTGGACAGCAGGATGACCAACGCCAGGAGCAAACTGAGAATGTTGCGCACGAAGAGAGTCTAGTGGAGTGAATTCAAATTGGGAGCCGAAATTCAGACAGAGGCCTCTGGAGCGGTTCCTAGGCGTTGNGCTCTGAAGTAAGAAGAGCGGCGTAGGACCCATCAAATCCGTCCCTGAAGGGAATGGAGGTCTTTGAATCGAGTAAGGTGAGCTCAGGGTGCTCCTTCAGTAAGCTCATGATGAGATTCTCGTTTTCCTCAGGTTCAAGGGAGCATGTGGAGTATACGAGACGGCCTCCTTGCCTCAGGCAAGGAAGAGCGTTTTCNAGGATAAGCCGCTGGATGGCCGGTAGTGTCTCCAGTTGGTCCGGTTTAAGCCGCCACCGCGCGTCGACTCTGCGACGCATGACGCCAGAATTGGAGCAGGGCACGTCGAGGAGAATGCGATCAAACTTAGCTCTCCATTCCTGGGGAGCAGGGTCGGTCCAATCAAATTGCGCGGTTGCGGCATTGGCTACATGCTGACCGGCCAGATTTTCGAGAAGTCGTGGAATTCGTTTCTCACTGGCGTCGGTGCAGAGGAGCTGGCCCTCGTTGTTCATTGCTGCAGCGATGAGTGAAGATTTTCCTCCGGGTGCCGCACAGGCATCCAGGATNGTTTCGCCGGGCTCGGGAGCCAGAAGTTCAACCGCGATCCGGGTTGAAGGATCCTGTATATAGACCTGACCGTTCTCGACCCATTCGCGGGGAAGAGGTCCTGTCAGTTGGTGATAGCTTTCCAAGCCAAGGTTGATGAGTTGGTCTTCCTTGTCAGGATCAAGCGGGTTTGGTGCGAGGGGATTCAGCCGGATAATCACTGGAGCAGGCTCATTATTCCATACCAGCAGAGACTCCATTTCATTCTTGCCAAACTGTTGCTCCCACCGATTACAGAGCCACTCTGGATGTGAGAATCTTGTTGGAGCCCGGAGATCTTCACTCTCAGAGAAGAGGGTCTTACGAGCGGCCACGGCACGCCTGAGGACAGCATTGATCAGGCCCCGAACGGGCTTGCGAGCACAATTGACGGTTTCATTGACGGCGGCGTGATCGGGAATCCCCAGAAGGAGAAGCTGGCATACTCCCACCCGCAGGATGTCCCGTGTTTCGTGATCCAGCTTGCCTTTACGCAGCATGCCGATCCAGTGGTCAAGGAGACTTCTGTTTCGAAGAACCGATAGGAGAATGCTGTTCAGTAACGCTCTATCAGAAGTGGACAGGTGGTTACGCCTCGATTGGCGTTCAACAAGAGATTCCGCGTAGAGATGGCCTTTCGACCATGCGCGGAGGGCAGAGACAGCGGCACGGCGGACATTCTTTTCGGTCATCTAGAGTTGGGGGATGGTTATCCTCGGGAAAGGAAATGAGAGGTAATCGTTCTCCATTCTTCTTCAAGGATAACAGTTGACGCCGGTTCAGTTCTTCCGGCCCGATGATACCAATAGCGCGCATTTGGAAGATCGCCTTCTTCCCTGTGAAGATACGCGTGGATCCACGCTCCATCAGGGTCGGNGATGGAGGAGCAGAGATTGTGAGCCTCCTCCCATCTTCCGGATTTCGCCAGCCATAGCGAATGTAGTTCGGGCGAGATGTTTGCAGGCGGCGTCTCCTCGGTGATAGCTAATTGTGCTAGTTCCTCAGTGGTCATCGATGGCTGAGCAAAGACCAGAATTGCGCTGGTGGAAAGCCCCNGCTGCTGATAACGGTCCANTATGAATCGCCTCGCAAGCCTTATGATCATTGTTCTTGGNGCCTTTGGCCTTGCTCGTGCGGATGAGCTGCCGGCCACCTTGGACAAGCCCTACCTCGGGTGCTGGCTGGCTTTCTCAGAGTCTAGAGATTTTGAATTCGTGATTGGAGGAGATGGAGACGCGGAGCTCTTTTTCATAAAGAATCGTAAGCGGCTTTCGATTGGTGGATGCACCCTTAAAATCTATTACGCTCTGGAGGAAAAGATTAAGGGGAAGGGTGGAAAAATGAGGTGGATTTCCCGAAAAATGGCTCAAGACGGTTTTGAGGATTTTGGGAAAGAGACCGCAGAGCCTCCGCTTCGTAAACCCATTGGCTTCACAGCGACCTATACTGGAGGAGTTAAGGTCAGGATCACTCAGGTGTTTACGAAGGACGGGATGGAAATATCCACGAAGGTGATCGATAAGGGCGAAAGCAAGGGAGAGTTAAGAGCGGGCGTAAAGTTTCTCGTGGGTGATCTATTCAGACAGATTGACGACGCCGACCTTGAAAAACGAGATACGGAATCAAAACTCGAAGACACCAGAATCTCCGTTCGCGAGGTGGGAGAGCGAAGAGCAGCGAGGGTAAAGTTTGAAGACTATGATGTGGTGCTCACTGAAGAATTTCCGAAGGGGGTAAGGGCTTTCGCACTGGAGTCAGATCGCTATGGAGACCACGAATTTCAGATCACGACTGCTAATCCGGAATATGGAGTAATTGAATTTGTGCAGAGAAAGAAAATTATCCATGGATTTTATGTGAACTGGTATCCAGATGCGGAGAAGGCAGGGGAGCAGGATGCCCGTCTTCTCTTCAAGGTGAAGTAGAGGTAATTTGGCGGGAGGCAGGGAGGGCAGGAAGAGGTTCTCCCTATACGAAGGAGTCGTTCTGACCTTGCTAGGAGGTTTGTTTGGGGAGGGTGAANCCAGTACACCCTTGGCCTCGACTCTATCGGAAAGGCCAACTATTTGGTGCTNGGGAGCAACTCATAAGAGCAGAGGGTTATCTTTTTAAAAATCCAGGACCGCCAAGATAAGTTTTTACGAAGTGGAGATCCATTTGAGCCTTTAAAAACGCACCTCGAGAGCGATCTAGAGATTTATTTTAGATTGACTTATATGTGCTTTCAAGTGTACCAAAGTGCACTACACAAATTGTAGGTTTTCAGGTGGGTTTGCCGATTAACAGCTTCGAAGGAGTATTCGACTTCAAACTTGACGCAAAGGGCCGAGTTTCGGTGCCTTCAGAGTGGCGTCCGGGAAAAGGCGAAGCCCTGCCTCTGCGCCTCTTGAAGTGGAGAACTCTCGAAGTGCCGGTTTTGAAAGCGCTCAGCGGTGAGGCGTTTTCGGCAATGATCGATTCCATCGATGGGTCGGATCTTTCTGCGGGAATTAAGAGTCAACGAAAAGGACTGCTCTATTCCCGCAACACCCAGGTGACTATCAATGATCAGGGGAAGGTTCTCATACCGAGAAAGCTTGTCGAGGAGCATGGGTTGGAGCCTGGAGGCTCAGTCCATCTCTTCGGGCGGGGAACCAATTTCGACATCGTAAGTCCCCGTGATCATGGCGCGATGCTTGAAGCAGAGGAGGCGCTGCTGGGTGACCTCTACGCATCTGTTGACTTTTCCTGAATACTTTACCTCGAACGCCCAATAGACTGACAAACTGCTGATGTTCCTGCCTTCTCCAACCCCGGTTCCGTCAATGACGTGGTGCCTGCCGGGCTGCTCAACAAACCTGTTGACGGTGCCGGGGTTGGAGACACCCCCTCTTGCGATGANGGGAGATGAGCGGANGGGTGGAGACCGGGGCTTACCCTTTGAGCATGTTTCGGTAATGCCGAAAGAAGTTATCCACTACCTTGAGCCAGGTCCAGGGAAGACAATTCTGGATTCAACTCTGGGCGGCGCCGGTCACGCTAAAAAGATTCTTGAGGCAGGAGCTGAATTGATAGGCCTCGACCAAGACCCGAACGCCTTGAGTCATGCAGCGCAGAGGCTGGAAAAATATGGGGATGCGGTAGCTCTGAGGCAGCTCAACTTTTCCGAGATGCTTGCCGCAGGCCGAGAAATTTGTCCCGAGGGAGTTGATGGAATCCTGATGGACCTTGGCGTCTCTTCTCATCAACTGGATTGCGCGGAGCGAGGGTTTTCTCTCCGTGCTCAGGGCCCTCTCGATATGAGAATGAACCCAGATAAAGGGGTAACTGCTGCCGAAGTGGTAAACGAGTGGGATGAAGCTGAGCTAGCACGGATTTTCTGGGAGCTGGGAGAGGAGAGGAAGTCCAGAGCGGTTGCTGGGGCGATTGTGCGCCGCCGAGGCACCAANCCATTCCGAGAGACTCTTGACCTTGCTGACTGTGTTTCTCGAGTGATCGGCCGAAAAGGGCGTATTCATCCAGCGACTCGAGTGTTTCAGGCATTGAGAATGACTGTAAACNTGGAAATGGAGTGCCTGGAGGCAGCATTGGAATCGGCTCCCGCTCTACTGAAGCCCGGCGGCCGCATCGCGGTTATCACCTTCCACAGCCTCGAAGACCGGATGGTTAAGAGGTTTTTCAAGTCGCGGAGTCAGCCCGAAATTGATCGGCCCGAATGGCCTGCGGCGAGAAGCAACCCGGATTTCTGTATGAATCGAATCACCCGAAGACCGGTGGTTGCTGAACCCGATGAAGTGAAAAAAAATCCCCGCTCCCGCAGTGCCAAGTTGCGTGTCGCGGAAATGAGAAAGGTCGGTGCTTCGTGAATAGAAGACGTGCCGCTAGAGAAAATCTCGGGGTGGGCCCGGTGGTTCTGCTGNTTCTAACAGCCTTGGTGATCGCGGGTGCTGGTGTGTTTCACGCCTATACCAAGAATCAGCAGATCAAGGTTGCGCGGTCACTGCAGAAGGTAGAGAACCGAGTTTCTCAGCATCGCCTGGATATTACCAATCTCGAGGTCAGGTTGGAGGAGCAGTTGAATCCCATTCTCCTTAATGACCGTCTGATTCAAATGTCCTCAGATCTTCGGAGTATTCCATTGGAAGCAGTTAAAAGCATTCCGTTGGAACGGGCGGCCGAGGCGGGAAGAGGTCGCATTCTGAAAAGACTGTCTGCTCATCTCCATGGCGCCACTCCGTCGTTGGTGGACCTTGATACTCTGTGAAATCGCCTATTCATTACCGTGCTCTCCTGATCTGCCTGATAATCGTGTCTGGTTTCAGCGGGCTGTCTGCACGTCTTATTTACCTGCAGTGGATCGATCGTGATACATCCGCTCCCAAGGCGGCCAGGAATCGGACTGCCAAGACAGTTATCCCAGGGAAGTTTGGCTACATCGTAGATCGTAATGGACGAATCATGGCGAGGAATCTTCCGGTCACAAAGATAACCGCTGACAAGATTCATCTTCGCGACCCCGGGGTAGCTGCCCGAGGTGTAGCATTTGCGGAGCTCGTCGATCAGAAAGAGTGGATTCAGGCTGCCCGTGAAGAGCGTCGACGGCTGCTTAAGATGCGGGCCCACCGAGTGAGGGAAGAGCTCCCGGAAGGAGAGCTTCTTGATCGCTATGTAGATCACTTCATTCCGATTACTGCTCGAGCCATCGGTGTTGGTCCACAGGAATTAAAAAGGAAGCTCGGGGCGAAGCTTGANTATGTGACTATCGCGAAAGATCTCCGGGAGGATGAAGCGGATGAGATTGAGGAAACTTTGAGAGATAATTTCATCCATGGGTTCCGCTTCGAGAAGACGGTCAAGCGATGGTACAGCGATGGTAACATGGCCACTCATACCATTGGNTATGTGAACTACAAAGGAGTGGGGCAATCAGGCCTTGAGCGCGAGCTTGGGGCTCATCTCAAAGGGCAGGATGGTTATCAGATAACGAGAAAGGATCAGTCTGGTCTGGTGCTGCTGCCCGGGGGAGGCGTCCTTAAGCCNCCGCGCTCTGGGTTTGACGCGAGACTTACGTTAGATGTTAAAATTCAGAGTTTCGTCGAGGAAGAGCTGGACCGGGGCCTCGATGAATTTGACTCCAATTGCGGAGCCGTTGTCATGATTGAGCCAGAAACCGGGGATGTCCTTGCGATCGCGAGTCGCCCTCATTTCAATCTGAACCTGCGCAACAATATGANTGATTCAGCAATGCACTATGCAGTGCAGGGCGTNTATGAGCCAGGATCTACTCTCAAGTTGATTTCTGCTGCTGCGGCTCTTGATCTTGGCCTGATGAGCCCACAGACCTCGATGTTTTGCCATAATGGCTACATGCGCATCCCAGGTGGATACGTGAAGGACTACAAGGGTTTCCAGAATATCACGCTGGAGGAGGTTCTTGCAAAATCGAGTAATATCGGAGCCTACAAAATAGGAATGCGAGTGGGAACAGATCGCTACATGAGTTATCTGCGTCGTTTCGGTTTTACCAGGCCAACGGGTATTCTCCTGCCCGGCGAGGAACGGGGGTGGACTGCAGATCCGGAGAACGGAATTAATTTCTCGAGGATTACCTATGGTTACGGAGTAGTGGTTACTCCCCTTCAGATTGCCTGTGCCTATGCGACGATTGCAAATGAAGGAGTGAGAATGAAGCCTCGCCTGGTCAAGGCCCTGCTCGCTAATGATGGAACAGTGGTGAGGGAATTTCCTCCGGAGAAGATCGAGAGGGCTGTGTCGGTGGCTACGGCCCGAAAGATGTGCCGAGCCCTTGAGACAGTGGTGAATCCGCTAGGAAAGGGTAATACCGGCAAGTTGGCCTCCGTGCCGGGGTATTTGGTGGGCGGCAAGACCGGAACAGCGCGTATCTATAAGGATGGAGCTTATCTTTCTGACCGCTATGCAGTGTCTTTTGCCGGATTCATGCCGTGTGACGATCCGGCCTTTGCCTGTGTTGTCGTAATCCATGATCCCCGTTCGGATGAGATTAAGATCGGAGGAGGATCAGTAGCCGCCCCTGTATTTCAGCGTATCGCATCCCGAACTGCAGCCTACCTGAACATCGCTCCTACTGAGGCAGTAGAGGAAACCCTCGCCTCAACTAGAAATTAATTGGCCATGACCCTGCGCGAACTAGTAGCTATCCTGCCCCGAGCATCTGCTGTTGGNTCATTAGATCGTGANATCNTGGGTCTGCAGGATGATAGCAGGAAGGTGCNAGCAGGAGACCTCTTTATAGCGGTGAAGGGGATGACCTCCGATGGTCATGATTATGTGGATGCTGCGATCGAACGGGGAGCCGTTGGAGTGGTAGTTGAACGAGCTGTTCGTGAAAATATGCCAGACGGAGTTAGCTCCATACTGGTTCCGGATTCACGCCAGGCCCTTGGAGCCCTGTCGAGTGAGTGGAACGGAAATCCATCGGGAGACCTGAGGGTCGTCGGCGTTACTGGAACAAATGGTAAAACTACTACTGCTTTTCTGGTTCATCGGATCATGAAGCAAACGATGCAACGGGCGGGGCTTGTTGGAACAGTGGTGTCTGATGATGGGATGACACAGGAGCAAGCAGACTTCACGACCCCCGGTCCTATTAGTCTTCAAAGTTTACTGGCGCGGATTCGCAACAACGGTTGCCCAGGGGTTGCCCTGGAGGTTTCCTCGCAGGGTCTTGATCAGAGACGAGCGGACGCGATTACATTTGATGTTGCCGTTTTTACGAATCTGACCCGGGACCACCTCGATTACCATGGCTCGATGGAAAAGTATTTCGCGTCCAAACGGCGTTTGTTCGAGAATGCAGCGGAGAGTTCGGCGGGAAAGAATCCGGTGGCGGTAATCAACGGTGATGATCCTTATGGAGAAGCTCTTATCCGAGAATTCAGTGAGAGAATGAATGTTCTTTCCTATGGTTTTAGCGTTGAGTCTGATTTTCGAGCAGGGAATGTTCAACAAACAGCTCAGGAGACTCGCTTTCAGCTCTTCGCAAAGGGAAAGTCTTANCTTGTCAGGCTGCCCCTTATTGGGCGGTTCAATGTCTACAATGCGCTTGGCGCACTCGCTTCCTCGGTAGCCCTGAAGATTCCTCTTCGGGAAGGAATCGCGGCTCTGGCAAATGCGCCCCAGGTGCCGGGAAGAGTGGAGTGCGTCGGCTCGATGGACGGCGCTACCGTTTTTGTNGATTACGCCCATACGCCAGATGCACTTCAGAATGTCTGTCGTTCTCTACGCGGTCTGGATCCCCGGCGTTTAATAACAGTGTTTGGGTGCGGGGGAGATCGGGACAGGGAAAAACGCCCTCTGATGGGAGCGGTGGCATCCCGCCATAGTGATTATTGTGTAGTGACCTCCGACAACCCGCGCTCGGAAGATCCGGAAAGGATTATCGCCGATATCGAAGAGGGAATGTCGGGTGCAGTTTACGAGCGGATTGTCGACCGGGGTGAAGCAATTCGGGCTGCGATTCAAGAAGCTAGGGGAGGGGATATTGTNTTGGTCGCGGGAAAAGGGCATGAGAGTTACCAGGAGGTTGCTGGCGACCGTTCCCTCTTTGACGACCGGAAAGAGACGCGTAATGCAATGGATGCGCGTCGCAAGGCGAGGGGGGAGGATCGCGTATGAATCGCTACTCTGTAAGGACGCTGGTCGAGGCGATGGGAGGCGATCTTGTTGCAGGGCGAGATGATTCCATGGTTGAGTCGGGAGTCTCTACGGACACTCGGACTCTAACATCTGGAGCTCTCTATTTTGCTCTCCGTGGTGATAATTTCGACGGGCATCAATTCATTGAGGAAGCAGTGAGCAAAGGTGCCGCAGGATTGATTGTAAGCAGCAGCACTGCGGAGATTTATGAGGCAGGAGAGGTTCCGGTTATCAAGGTGGAGGATNCTCTCATCGCCCTCCAGAAACTCGCCAAGTGGTACCGGGAGCAGTTGGATGTTATTGTCATTGGAATCACCGGGTCTAATGGCAAGACCAGCACAAAGGACTTTTGCGCCTCGGTTGTGGGGCAGCGCTATGCCGTCCATGCTACCCGGGGTAATTTAAATAACCATATCGGGCTACCGCTGACTCTGCTCGAGGCCGATGATACGGATGAAGTCCTCGTGCTTGAGATGGGGATGAATCACCCCGGGGAGATTGCGCCATTATGTGAAATAGCAAAGCCTCAGATCGGGATCATCACGAATGTCGGACATGCACATATTGAGTTCCTGGGAAGTAAGGAAGCTATTGCAGAGGAGAAAGGAGCGCTCGGAAGAGCTCTTCCAGAGGTGGGAACGCTTCTCACTACAGCGGGGTGTGAGTTCGCGGAGTATTTTGCCTCCAGGAGCCCTGCGAGGGCGGTGGCGGTGGGAAATGGTCGAGGAGTTATACGGGCTGAATCACTGTGCAGCTCCGAGGGCGGCTCTTCCTTCGACCTTGTGATCGATGGTGAGAGTAACTCGCAGGTTCAGCTGAAGGTCGCGGGACGGCATATGGTTAATAATGCCTTGCTGGCTGCTGGGGCGGGGTGGGCCCTTGGGTTGTCGCCGGATGAGATTGCTCTCGGATTGCAAGGTGCTCGACTTACTGGTGGAAGGCTCCGGTGCTTTGAGAAGAAAGGGATCACAATTTATGATGACACCTATAACGCAAACCCAGATTCCGTGCGTGCAGCTATCGGGGTAGTAGCTGATCTTCCAGCCTTAAATGGGAATAGTCGGACGGTGGTTCTGGGGATGATGGGCGAGTTGGGCCGGTTTTCCGAAGAGATGCATCTTCAGGTTGGGAAGCACGCTGCCAAGCATCAATTACAGGTCGTAAGCGTAGGGGTCGAGGCTGCTCAGATCGCGGAGGGAGCGAGGCGGCAAGGGGGATCAGTGGTGGAGCACTTTGACAGATATGAGGATGCGGCCCAGTGGTTGAAGGAGACGCTNTGCGCAGGNGATACCGTGCTTTTCAAGGGAAGTCGGCAGGCCGCCGTGGAGCGCGTGATGAACCAAGTTTTCCCCCAAACCACGAACTAATGCTCTACTGGATTTTCGAACAATGGGAGCAAGCCCGCACTTCAGGTGCGGACTGGGCCGAGGCCTTCAGCTTTTTGAATATCCTCCAGTATATCACGGTAAGGGCGGGTCTGGCCACCCTGCTGTCCTTCCTTCTGATCTATTCCTTTGGTCCCTCAGTGATTCGAAAGTTGATCTCGCTCAAGGTGGGGCAGCCTATCCGGAGTGCTGATGAAGTTCACAAGTTAGCAGAATTACACGGCGATAAGGCGGGGACGCCTACGATGGGAGGAATTCTGATCATCGGGGCTGTGCTCACCTCGGTAGTTCTCTGTGGAAGAGCCTTCAATCCGTTCGTAGCAGTTACCTGTTGCGTCATGCTCTCGCTTGGCTTGCTGGGTTTCATCGATGACTACAATAAGGTCGTCCGAAAAAATTCGGCAGGAATCAGTCCACGGCAGAAGCTCTTTTGGCAGCTTTTGATTGGGCTTCTTGCAGCCTGTTTTCTTTTGTTCAAGCCGGAGGTTTCCGCCATTGGCCTTACTGGTGCTGAGGCACTGGAGCAGCGGCAGGGATTCCTGCTTGAGGTTTCTGACGCGGGTGGGTCTGGGTCTGGTGCGGGAGAGGGGGCCGGTGGCCCAGAGGTGGAGAGCTACCGGTTTAGCGAAGTTGGATTTCCGCTCCTCAGGAAGCCCTTGATCAACCTGTCGTGGTTAGCGATTCCCTTTTTTATGCTGATCATCACAGGTTGCTCCAACGCGGTGAACCTTACAGATGGACTTGATGGTCTGGCGACCGGGTGCACGGTGACGGTCTCACTGGCCTATGCGGTGGTGGCATACCTTGCAGGTCGCATCGTGGGATTGGAGTATCTGCACATTCCATTTCACCCGCTACTTGGGGAGCTCAGCATTGTTTTGATGGCCCTTGTAGGTTCTGGAATGGGTTTCCTCTGGTGGAATTGTCATCCAGCCAAGGTCTTTATGGGCGACACTGGCTCGTTGGCGATTGGTGGAGCCTTGGGAACAGCGGCAATCTGNACGAAACAGGAGCTTCTTCTCGTGGTAATTGGCGGAGTGTTCGTTGCTGAAGCTCTCTCGGTGATCCTTCAAGTCGGGAGCTTCAAGCTCCGGGGTAAACGAATTTTTGCAATGGCCCCAATCCATCATCATTTCGAACTGCGGGGATGGCATGAAAGCCAGGTTATCATTCGCTTCTGGATCGTTTCCATCTTGCTGGCAATGGCCGGGCTAGGACTCCTTAAGGTTCTCTAAAGAATGAATCTCACAGGACAAAAAATTGCAGTTTTAGGTGCAGGCCGGAGTGGGCGGGCTGCTGCTAATCTTGCCCTGTGCAATGGCGGAGAAGTTGTTGTTTATGATGCCGGCCCGCCAGAGGTTTTCGATGGCATGGGGNGCGATATCCGGTTTCATCCGCTCGCTACCGAGAAGACGGGAAAAGGCCGCGAGGCTGATGTTGTGGTTGTCAGTCCGGGAATTGAGACAGAAGGCGGATTTGCGCGCTCGTTTGCCGAAGGCGCCGGGGAGTTTGTCGGTGAAACTGAATTTGCNTCTCGTTATTTCAAGGGCCTGGTCATTGGGATTACTGGAACCAACGGNAAAACCACTACTACCGAACTGGTTCAAAGGATGATGGAGGCGGGAGGAAAGAGCTGTGAGGCGTGTGGAAATTATGGGCGCCCGTTATCAGATGTGGTTCTGGAGAAAATTCCGCCAGAGGTGGTCTCCCTAGAGTTGTCATCGTTCCAGCTTGAGACGATCAGGACCTTCAGACCTGATGTTGCGGTCTGGTTAAATTTTTCTCCAGACCACATGGATCGCTACCGGAGTGTAGATGAATATCATGGAGCCAAGCAGCGAATTTTTGAGAACCAGCGGGAAGATGATGCCGCGGTGGTTCGATTTGGCGAGGAAGTTGGAGAGATACGTGCGTCTCGTATCAGCTTTTCAGCGACGGANCCTGATGCTGACTATGCTCTCTGCGGGACTGGAATTCTCCGTCAGGGAGCCAAGGTTTTTGACCTGGAGAATACGCGATTACGTGGTCGGCATAACGCCGAGAATGTTATGGCGGCTCTCGCCGCGGTAGAGGCGGTCAATGTATTGCCCGATGCAGCGTCCTCGATTTTCGCAGAATATGCGCCACCACTTCACCGGTGCGAACTCGTAAGAACCCTTGACGGAGTTGAATACATCAATGATTCAAAAGCGACCAACCTACATGCTCTCGAGGCTGCGCTTAGGTCTCAGTCTCGCCCTACGGTTCTGATTGCAGGTGGGAAAGAGAAGGGATTGGATTACACCCCGCTTCTCGCGATTCTCGAGGGCAGNGTGAACCAAATAGTGGTTTTCGGTGANATCGCNGGCAGCTTGATCGACACCTTTTCTCAGGC
Organism: Roseibacillus sp.; assembly: GCA_002729275.1. Taxonomy (GTDB): domain Bacteria; phylum Verrucomicrobiota; class Verrucomicrobiia; order Verrucomicrobiales; family Akkermansiaceae; genus Roseibacillus_B. The sequence continues at coordinate 47,929 of PBTP01000046.1, forward strand.
AGTAAGCACGGTTGGCGCAGAGTCATTAGAAGATGCGGTCCGGTGTGCGCGAGAGGCTTCCGGGCCAGGCGGAACAGTTCTTTTCTCTCCGGGCACTTCCTCCTTCGACATGTTTTCAGGATATGAAGAACGAGGTGATGCCTACCGAACCATAGTCCAGGCCCTGAAGTAGGGGCCAATTTGACCCGACAACTAACACCTATATGAAAAGACAATCGTTACAGAAAAAAAGAATCGCTACAGCCGGGGAAGGGCTCTTCATTTTTCATTCGAAGGTATCCCGGCGAAAGCGCCAAAGAGTTGCCGCTAGTGCGGACCTGGCCTCGGAAGTACCCAATCTCGGTGTAGCAAGAGCGCTCTTCGTTATCCTCATCCTTCATGTCGCGGCTATTGCGGCGATCTTTATTCATAACCGGGTTACAGCTGATGACGTGGTAGTAACTCCCGAGGAGTCTAAGAAGGAAGTGGCTTCTGTTAATNCGCCTGCTGCGAGTCCGAAGCCGGNAGCGAAGAGTGGTGAAACGTTTTACTTCGTCTCAACTGGGGATACCTACGACAGGATTGCTCGACTTAAGAGCGTCGACGTTCAAGAGCTTAGAGATCTTAATGGAAGTAAGGGTCTCGACCCGGGCGCGATTCTAAGGATCCCGGTGAACAGAACGGTAAATCCCGAAGTGCTCCCAGCTTATATTTCAGTTCCCGATGCGGGTTCGACTGCAAGGGTTTCAGGGTCAGAAGAAGGGGCAGCTCTCCACGTATCTGGTGTCAGTCCGGACAGAGTGCGGCCTGCTTTGTCTGTCAAAGAGGAGGTGAGTTTGATTTCCGGGGTAGAAGTTGCTGTGCCCCGGGCCATTCCTGTTCCTGAGGATAATGCTCCNTTCAGGAGCTATGCCGTGAAAAGTGGTGATACGGCATGGAAAATTGCGAGGCTCTTCAAGATTCCCGTCGAGACGCTACTCGAGGCGAATAAGATCGAAGATGCCCGCAAACTCCAGGTGAACATGAAGTTAAGGATTCCTGCTCGCTAGGAGCATTACCCATTAGAGAAGTTTCATGGGCCGTCGTGCTGCCATAGTCCTCTGTATTTCCGTAGTCACTCTGGTGGCTCTNGGACTCGTGATGCTGGCAAGCACCAGCGCATGGGTTCATGGAGTCGATGATGACCCCTACCTCCTTGTCAAACGGCAGGGTATTTTTGCAGGAGTTGGTCTGGTGATGGCTCTCATTGCCGGTTGTCTGGATTACAGGATCCTACGAAGGATATGGCTGCCATTGCTTGTCCTTGGGTGCGCGCTGCTGGNGCTTTGCTACATTCCCGGGGTGCAAGTAGTAGTCAAGGGGGAGGCGCGCTGGATCTGGGCGCCGGTGATTGGGCGGTTNCAGCCCTCAGAGGTAGCAAAGCTAATCGTCATCATAGCCCTGGCAGCCTGGTATTCCCAATACCGGGCTGAGGCGAAATCATTGGTCAAGGGGTTCGTCATGCCGGGGCTTGTACTTGGAATTCCGGTAGCACTTATTTTCTTCGAAAAGGATATGGGAACAGCAGTCGCGCTGGGTGGGGCTGGGTTTCTTGTCATGTTTGCGGCAGGCACGCGCATGTCGCTGTTATGTCTTGTTACAGTGGTTGGGTTCCTGGGCTTGTATACTGCTGTTGAGAGTGACCCTTACCGGAGGATGAAGTTTGAAGCTCTCCTGAATCTCGATGATCCTGATGTTCAGAGAAAGGCGGGATACCAGCAGTATCGTTCCAAGTTAGCCCTGGCATCTGGGGGGATTCTTGGAGCCGGACTTGGTAATGGTGCCGAGAAACATGGATATCTGCCAGAGGCACACACTGATTTTATCTTTCCGGTGGCCGGAGAAGAGCTTGGGCTCCTTTGCACTCTTGGCATCGTATTCTGCTTTGTTCTTATCAGCACTTGTGGGATCTCGATCGCATTACATGCGCCGGACCTGTTTGGAAGACTCCTTGGGATCGGTCTCACGGTAGTGGTGACAATCCCTGCCCTGATGAATATCGGAGTTGCTACAAGTGTCTTGCCCAACACCGGTCTTCCCCTGCCTTTTGTCAGCTACGGAGGGACGAATCTAGTTTTCACCCTTGTTGCGATAGGTTTGCTTATCAGCCTGCACCGGCGCTCTGATCACGCCAGCCGCAAGGAGTTGCCAGTAATTAGAGAAAGACAGCTGGCCTTGAAAATATAGATAACAAAAGGCTGGCTTTTTCTCCTCCGTCTTATGGGGTCCAAGGCGTAAGCACTGTGTCTCGGAAACTTTCTATCGTTATCGCCTGCGGGGGCACTGGAGGGCATCTTTTTCCAGGAATCGCAGTTGCTGAGGAATTGGGAAGAAGGGGGCACAAGCCCCTGCTTTTGATATCACGCAAAAGGGTGGATGCCGATGCCTCAGCAAAATATGGGGGACTCGATTTTGTGAGTGTTGCCGCCATAGCCAAGCCTCCCACTCTTTCCTTGCGAATGGTTCCATTTCTATTGAAGCTTTGGAGGACCGTCAGNCAGTCCAGGAAGATTTTCAAGAATCGCCGGGTTGAGGTTGTGCTGGGAATGGGTGGGTTTACCTCCCTGCCTCCAATCTACGCAGCGAAAAAAATGGGGTTGTCCACCGCCCTTCATGACTCGAATGCGCTTCCGGGTAAGGCGAACCGGCTTGGGGCGAGATGGTGCAACAGGGTTCTGCTGGGACTTGACGCTGCTAGAGGATATTTTGAATCCGGAAAGGTGGAGGTGACCGGAACTCCGATCCGTAGTGAGTTTGGCCAGCTGCCCGATAGCAGAGAGGCTAAAGTGCGGTTCGGACTTAAGCCAGACCAGCCGGTAGTGCTCTGTTTCGGTGGTAGCCAGGGCGCGAANGCTTTAAATACGCTTGTGGTAGAGGCGGCGGATTTTCTTGGAGAGGGAGTGCAGTGGCTGCACGTGGCTGGTCGTCAGGATGAAGAGAGGGTGAGAGAGCTTGTTGNAGGTCGGGAGGGACACATGGTGCTTGGGTTTTGTGATGACATGCCTGCTGCCTATGCGGCGACCACCCTCGTTATCAGCCGCTCAGGCGGGGCTAGCCTGAGCGAGTTGGCCTCGCTCGGTCTTCCATCGATTTTAGTGCCGTATCCCCATGCCGCGGACGACCACCAGACATTCAATGCCCGATGTTTTGAGGAGGCGGGGGCATCTGTGTTGATTCCGGAGTCTCATTTAAATGTTTCAGATCTGGCAGGATTGGTTGGTGAGATTCTTGGCGATCCCGCGAAGCTGAAAATTATGAACCAGGCTGCTGGGGCTTTGGCCGTGATGGATTCTGCCGAGAGGATATGTGACACGCTGGAGGAGCTATAGAAGGCTGGGTAATCTGGGTATTGGGGCTTTTCGATGAAGCGATTCATGCTCACCATCACAGCTGTTGAACATGATTGACGAGATCAGCCAGCGCCTTCTCGATCAAGCCCGGCCCTTGCGCATACACCTGCTAGGTGTGGCCGGGTCGGGAATGAGTGGTCTTGCAGCCCTTCTCCTTGAGATGGGGCATCATGTCAGTGGTTCTGACCGGGTAACGAGTGGGGAAATCGAGCGGCTGCAAGGCCTTGGCCTTAAATTCTCGTCACCTCACACCCGGGATGCTGTGTCCGGGGTCGAGGCGGTTGTCTATTCCTCGGCAATCAAGGCGGATAATGTGGCCTTGGTTGAAGCCNAAAGAATTGGAGTGCCTTGTCTGCGCCGTGCAGAATGTCTGGCCGCCATTCTACATACCCGGAAAGGCGTCCTTGTTGCGGGTACTCATGGTAAGACCACGACTTCAGCGATGTGTGCGCATGTTCTGAATAATGGAGGGGCTGCGGTGTCGCATTATGTTGGCGCGGANATTCCTGTGCTGGGGGCAAATGCGCACTGGGACGAAGGAAGCGAATACCTCGTGGCAGAAGGAGATGAAAGTGACGGAACTCTCGAGCTATACCGGCCAACATATGCCGTCGTGCTAAATATTGAAGAGGAGCACCTGGATTACTACGAGGGCCTCCAGGAGATTGTTGCGGTTTTCCGTCGTTTGCTTGAGCAAACCTCAGGGAAGGTGATCTACTGTCGGGAGGATCCTGTGGCGCATGAGCTGTGTAAGAAATATGAGGGCGGCCTTTCCTACGGATGGNGCGATGCGGATTACACCGCTGCCAATGTGGTAGAGGGTCGCGGAGTAATTGCTTTCACGGTTGCTCGTCGAGGGGAGGAGATGGGGAGAGTTGAGCTCGGGATTCCCGGCCGTCATAACGTGTTGAATGCTCTTGCTGCTATCGCGCTTGCAGATGATCTCCGAGTTGATTTTAGCCATGTGACCCGAGCCCTCTCTTCTTTTGCGGGAGCCAAGCGACGGTTCGAGTCGGTCTACCTCTCCCCCCGATTTCATGTAATTGATGANTATGGGCACCATCCAACTGAGATTGCGGCTACGCTTCAAACCGCTCGTTCTCTTGAGCCCAATCGCATTGTCGCCCTGTTCCAGCCGCACCGCTACTCACGNACAGAGCGCCTCGCAGCTGAGTTTGGAAAAGCTCTTCAAGCTGCAGACCTTGTTTTTGTAACTGGGATCTACGCGGCGAGCGAAAGCCCCATTGAAGGAATTAGTGGCATGACGGTCCTGGAGGCTGTCGAACAGCAGGGATCAACCAAGTGCGTTTATCACGAGGATCTATCGACTGTTCATCATGTGGTAGGGAATGCCTTAAAGGCCGGAGATCTTCTCCTCACTCTCGGGGCAGGTAATGTCCATGAGGCGGGAAAAAGAATTTCAGAGGACCTTCAACTGATTGATGTTCTGAAAGGTGAGTTTGCTGAGTCCGATCTGGAAATAAAACTCTATGAGTCGATGCGTCGGCACACTACAATGCTTGTAGGCGGGCCTGCCCAATTCTGGACCGAGCCAAGGACCTTAAATGCGCTTGCCGGAGCGGTTAAGTTTTTCAAGGAAAGAGGAGTTCCGGTTCGGATTGTAGGCAGAGGATCCAATCTTCTGGTGAGGGATGGAGGGATTCGTGGAGCAGTAATTCATCCCTCNAAGGGAGAGTTTGGGGAGATCGGAGTGCGTGGAGATCTCCTTACGGCCGGTGCCGGGGTNCGGTTCAAAAAGGTTGCCAGCTTTGCAGAAGAAGCAGGATTAGGAGACTTCGCATGGATGGAGGGCATTCCAGGCAATGTGGGGGGAGGCCTGCGCATGAATGCAGGAGCGATGGGGTGGGAGACTTTTGATCAAGTTGTCAGTGTCACCTTCCTGGACGAGGATGGGGAGATTAGAACCCGCTCTCGTGAGGAGATTGACGCTCATTACCGCAATGTTCCGGAGCTTCACCAGAATTATGCGCTGAAAGCGGTGTTTCGGGGGTCAGCCTCGGGCAAGGGTGAGATCAGGAAGAAGATGGTGGAATCGAAAAACCATCGCCGGCAGAGTCAGCCGCTAGCAGCAAGTGCCGGGTGTATTTTCAAGAATCCGGAGAGTGTTGGGGCCGGGAAGCTGATTGATGAATTGGGGCTGAAGGGAAGGAAAGTCGGCATGGCGGAGGTGTCTTACGAGCATGGGAATTTCATTGTTAACAGAGGTAAGGCCGATGCGGATGACGTCCTTCAGCTCATTGAGGAGATCAGGATAGAGGTGAAGGAGCAGCGTGGTATTGATCTTGAAACGGAGATTCAGATTGTGGGGGAAGATCAGGCAGCCTTTTAGGATCTTGTTATATCCGTGGAAGGGCTTTGTTCCNNGGGCCTTTGNCAGGGNCGGAAAGGATGGGCGAGAAGCTCTAAGCGCTCGACCACGGAGATCAATACCCATAGTCTTTGAAGGTCCATGGATGATTCAATATTGATCGCAGTGTTGATGGGAGGTCCGGGCTCGGAGAGAGAAGTCTCGCTGAACTCAGGTCGGGCAGTGTTGAGTGCGTTACGCGGAGAGGGCCTGAGAGCGGTCGGAGTTGATGCGGTGAACACTGAGCCTGTTTTTCCTGAAGGAACCGATCTGGTCTTTAACGTGATTCATGGGACATTCGGCGAGGACGGAGTTCTTCAGGAATATCTGGAGTCCATCGGTATTGCTTACACAGGAGCAGGCTCTGAAAGTAGCCGCCTGGCCTTCGATAAGATCGCCAGCAAGGCCTGCTTCAAAAAATCAGGAATTCCGACTCCTGACTANGAAGTCATTGATGTGCGCGGTGGATTAGAAGTTCCTAGAATGACCTATCCCTATGTGGTGAAGCCACCACGAGAAGGTTCCAGTGTGGGGGTCCATATTGTGCGAAACCCAGATGAGCGGAGGAGGGCCTTGGAAGATGCAGCCAGCTTTGGTTCAGAGGTTCTGGTTGAGCAATTCGTGGAGGGAAAGGAGCTCACAGTTGGAATCGTCGGAGGGGAGACGTTTCCGGTCGTCCACATTGTCCCTCGGAGCGGGTTTTACGACATGAGTAACAAATACCCGTGGATGGGGAGCGAAGGGGCGACGGATTACTTCTGCCCAGCCGATTTGGACGCAAAAACCACAAGGATAGTGCAGGAGGTTGCGATGGAGGCTCATCAAGCGCTTGGAATTGAGGTTTACTCGAGGGTAGATGTCCTGCTAGATTCCTTAAGTAATCCTTATATTTTGGAAGCCAATACGATCCCCGGAATGACAGCCAGTAGCCTTCTGCCGAAAGGAGCCGCTGCGGCTACCCCTGGGTATGAGTTCGGCGCCCTCTGTCGCAGAATTGGGGAGTTGTCGTTATCTCTTCGCGCTTAAAATGTCTCGCTACAAGACCTCTCGAGTAAATCGCCATGGAATTGAGCGGCGCCTCTACATGAAGGTCCGCTCACCAAGGATTTTCTGCTTTTTCTGCCTGCGCCATCTCAGGTCTGCCGGGAAGTTGTTTCTGATCGGGGCGCTGCTCGGTGGCGCGATCTGGGGAGTTCGTTTCGGGATGCGTGAGTTTTTTGTCGAGAATGAAGAATTCGTGCTACGGCATCTGGATTTAGATACTAATGGAGAGTTAGATGCGGACCACTTCATTGAGGTCTCGGGAATCACTCCCGGCTCCAGCGTATTTGCGCTTAATTTGCGTGATATGGAGGAGCGCCTGCTGGGTCGCCCCAGCGTAGAAAATGTTCGCCTCAGTCGTCGTCTTCCCGGCACTCTTCGGGTAANAATTGAGGAGCGTGAACCGGTCGCATGGTTGGAATGTCGCCCTCTGGGAATTATTGGGAAGCATCCCCTGNCTGGCATCCTNCTGGACAAGGATGGGGTGTGTTTTCCATGCGAGTCATGGTGGCNGGAAAGGGCAATGAATTTGCCAGTTGTGCTTGTTAGCCAGGTCCAGGAGGGAGACATCACGATTGGGAAAGAGATTCGCCATCACCAGGCTAAGAAAGCACTCGCGCTGTTGAGGCTTTCCNAAGAGAACCTGGGGGAGNCGGAGTGGTCNCTGNCTGTGGTNGCGGTTCGCAATGACTACTCTTTGGAGGCAGCAACCAACACCGGGGTGATGGCCACTTTTGGAATGGAGGACCATGAAGAGCAGCTGCNAAATCTCGTNATCCTGATGGATGNAACTGCGAGGANAGGAGAGTCGATCTTCACCGTGAATCTTATTCCAAAGCGNAATATACCGGTGATCCCTGAGTTGGTCGGAGGACCGCGTTGGCCGCGAAGTCGTCTTCACAGGGATATGGAAGCTCTTCTTCGGCCCTGACAGCCCTGACCTTTCGAGTTAATTAAACCAGCAAGTATCACGAACAAAGATGGGTAAGCCCAGAATTCATGTTGGTCTAGAGATTGGAACCACCAAGACCGTGATGGTGGTCGCTGAGGTGAAGCCTGATGGTTCAGTGAAGATCCTTGGACTAGGNGAGACCAGCTCTGCCGGTGTTCGTAAGGGGGAAATCGTTGACTATCCTCAGGTCCGNGCCTGTGTNAAAGCGGCCTTGCTCAAGGCGGANGATCTTAGTGATGTCGATATAAGTAGTGTCTTTCTTGCTGTTACTGGTCCGCATGTCGAGGGGCTGAACAACAGAGGTACCTATCGACTGCCGGAGGGAGAGCCGGAGATCCGCTCGCGACATGTTGAAGAGGTTAAGGAAATCGCCAGTGACATAGCGATTCCCAGTGAACACGTCTATCTGCATAGTCTCATCCGGCATTATGCGGTGGACGGCCAGCCCCATGCAACGATGCCCACGGGCCTGATGGGGAGGAAGCTGGACGCTGAGTTTCATATTGTCCATGGNNTAAGGACTCGGGTGCAGAACAGCATTAAATGCGCGCGTGAGATTCCTCTGGATGTAGATGATATTGTCTTTGCTCCAATNGCCTCGGCCCAGGTAGTTCTTGAGCGTAAGTGGAAGGAGGCTGGGGCACTTGTGCTTGATATCGGAGGAGGGACAACCGACTACGTTCTCTATGTAGATGGTGCAATCCTAGCCTCTGGTTGTATCCCGGTTGGAGGCGACCATGTGACTAACGACATTCACCTAGTGACTCACCTCCCTCTGTCTAAGGCGGAGCAAGTGAAGAAAACAGAGGGGGATGCCTCGGGAGACCCCGAAAAATCCGAGGGTGTAGTTACTGTTGCTGATGAAGGAGGATTTCCTGATGTAGAGCTGAAGAGGCAGATTCTTAATGACGTAATCCGAATGCGCTTTCAGGAAATGCTGGAACTTGTGAGGGAGCGCCTCCCAGAGGATGGGCTTCTGAGGACAGGGAAAGGCGTGTTTCTGACAGGAGGTTCAAGTCAGATGGCGGGGCTTGGTGAGCTGGCCCAGGACGTATTTGGTCTTCCAGTCTATAAACCCGAGAGCCCCGATGTGAGCGGAGTGCATGCCTACATCAAGGATCCCCAGTATTCGACAGCCCTTGGATTAATACGTTACGCCCAAATTCTTGAGGAGGAACGCCCAAATTCTACAGCCTTCGCCAAGGCGAGCGGTTTTTTGCGTTCGCTCTGGCCATTTGGCGGTTGATTTCCCTTACTGGGTCACGAAGCCGATCANCCATGATTCCCTACGAGAGAACTCGCCAGCAGACCATACCGAATTCAGCCGTCAAAATCATCGGGGTTGGGGGTGCCGGTGCCAATATGCTGGATCGGATTGCTCTCGATGGAATGGAGGGGGCCGAGCTGCTTGCCTGCAATACCGATGCGCGCACTCTGACTAGTTCGGTGGCCCCGGAAAAGATCCAGCTGGGGCGCAATCTGACGAGAGGTCTTGGCGCGGGTGGTGATCCTGCGCTCGGANATCAGGCTGCGCAGGAGGCAGAATTNGAAATTCGTGATGCTTTGCGAGATCGTAAAATCATCTTTATTTGTGTTGGCCTCGGAGGGGGAACTGGATCTGGAGCTGCCCCGCTCCTAGCTCAACTAGCCCGGGATGAAGGAGCATTCACTGTTGTGTTTGCCACTACCCCATTCAACTTTGAAGGAGCNCGGCGNCGCGAACAGGCCGAGAATGCCCTCGCTGAACTTTCGACTCTGGCNAANGCCCTGATNACCTTTGATAACACGAGGATGGGCGAGCTGGTNCTCGCCAAGCAGGGAGTGCATGAGGCGTTCTCCGCCGCGGACCGCATGGTCTCTGAGAGTATTCGGGCAGTAACCCGGATCGTGATGCGTCCTGGCTTGGTCAACATCGGNCTTGATGACCTGATGGCTGCTTTGAGTTCGCCTAAGTCGCGCTGCTTGTTCGGATCGGGTATTGCGCACGGNGAGAACCGTGCACAGCAGGCGCTTAAGAATGCGTTGGTTAGCCCGCTTCTGGATCGGGGCAGTCTCCTCAATGATACAGACACCGTCCTTGTCCATATCTGCGGCGGTGAGGACATGACGCTTTATGAACTGGAGTTGCTCATGCGTGGGCTTAGCAAGCACGTGCCGGAAACGGCGCAGATACTATTTGGAACTTCGGTTGATCCTGCAATGGCTGAGTCCCTCAGCGTAACTCTGGTAAGCTCTCTTCCGGAAGACCGACTTCGTGCCGATTTTACCAAGAATGTGGCTGCCAAGAGGGCTGAGAAAATCAAGGAGCCGGATGCCGAAGAAGCCGAGCCNTCCGAAGAAGCATTGTCGGAGGAAACAGGCTCTTCGGAGAAGCCTGCTGANCTGGACTCTANCGATGATGCGGTAGCTGACGGGAACTCCGCGNTTGAATCCGGTCTGGACTCGCAACCTGATGGAGTCGAGGAAGAGCCGGCGGCGGACCAAGAGGATGGAATCAGTCTCGAATCAGCAGATGAGGAAGCGAAATTCGAGGAGGTAGAACAGGATGTTCAGCTGGATGCGGGTTCGAATATAAGGATGCGGGTCAAGGAACTTCCGCATCCGGAGGAACCAGATAGCGAGGAGCGAGTGCCGGATGAGGTGCCGGCTCTGGTTTCCGAGGAGGTCTCCGATTCCGGCTTCGCGGAGGCGGTTCCTAGTTTGGCGGAGACGGGGCAATCACTTGACTTAGAGGACGATGATGCATTTTTTGCGGAAACTGGTCCGGCGGGTGGACCAGTCCCTATCAAGGTAGAGTCTTTAGAGGAAATCCAGGCTTCTGCCAAAGCGAAGCGCCCACAGGGTGAATTGGCTCTGGATGGTGGTCCCAAGGGAAAGTTTGAGGGGGAAGACCCCAATCTTATTGAGGGCGAAGATCTCGATATTCCGCCCTTTCTCCGGAAGAAGAAATAGGCTCAGAAAGGCTAGGCGTTTTTTGGCCGGTCTTTATGGGAGAAGGCAGTCCCCATCTACGATCTCCCATGGAAGTCCCCGGTTGGCAAGCCGGCTCAGCAGTGGAGCTGTGGGAAGATCCTCAGGCACCCAGACGCCAGGTTTGTTCCAGTCGGTATGGGGGGAGAGGAGGAGCTCAGCTGCAACAACGGGGGGAACACCTGCGGTGTAGCTGACTGCATGAGATCCAGTTTCTAGAAAAGCTTCCCGGTGATCACAGAGATTGTAGAGATACCGACTTACCTCCCTCCCGTCCTCGATGCCGCGAGCGAGGCAGCCAATATTCGTTTTGCCGATGTAGTCCGGACCAAGGGTGGCAGGGTCAGGCAAGGTTTTGCTGAGAAATTCGAGGGGCACGATTGAAATGCCTTCATGCTCCACGGTATCCATGGAAAGGAGGCCAGTTTCCGAGAGGATCCTGATATGTTGAAGGTAATCTTCCGATAGCCCCATCCAGAATTGCGCTTTCTCAAGTCCACCAATCCTCGCAACAAGTGTCTCCAGCTCCTCGTGATAGAGGCGAGTGAGTCGGCATAATCCGAGCTCTGGAAGGACGAACGACTTGCTTGTATTGAAGGCAGGTTCTTCATTCCATTGTCCACTCTCCCACCAGAGTGACGGCTGAGTGACTTCCTGAAGGTTTGTCAGTGGGTTGAAGTTTGTTGCGAAGGGAAGATTGTGGGATCCTCCGTTATAGTCGATGATGTCGATGCTTTGGATTTGCTCGAATGTTCCTGCCAAGTGAGCTGCGAAGGCATTAGTTACCCCGGGATCGAAGCCGATAGAGAGAAGTGCGGTAAGTCCTGCGGCCTTAAAGCGATCGTGGTAGGCGAGTTGCCAGCGGTAGGCGAATAGCTCGTAAGTGCCAGGAACAGGTTCAGGAGCTGAGGTGTCAATATAATGCGCTCCGGCCTCAAGGCATGCATCCATGATCGGCATGTTTTGCTCTGGGAGGGCTGCGTTGATAACGATCGAAGCGGCTTGGCCAGTGATCAGCCTGGCGATCGAAACACGATCACTGGCGTCGATTTGGGCTGTAGTCACAGGAAAGTCTGCTTTTACCCGCTCCGCTATTTTCTCGCATTTTTCAAGGGTGCGACTGGCTATACAGAGAGAGGAGAAGGTGTCCGGCTGCTGGGCGGCTTTGACCGCGATTACGTTCGCAACACCACCCGCGCCAATAAGAAGAATACGGGCCATGGGGTAAGACTCAGAGGGGTGAACGAGGAGGCAAGCAAGAAGTGTATCCGATTTGATGACTCAAGCGCTTGCATTTGGGGAAATATTACGGAGTCTCCCGGCCTGCCGCGTTCAACCTGCAGCTAGTTTCCGGAGCTTCACCCTACCCGTATTGAATCCATGACTGAGCATATTCGTAATATCGCGATCATCGCCCACGTAGACCACGGGAAGACAACGCTCGTTGATGAATTGCTGAAGGCGGGAGGAGTTGTCGAAGCCCATCAGAAACTTGAGGAGCGAGCCATGGATTCCATGGATCTGGAGCGAGAGAAAGGGATTACGATCAAATCGAAGAACACCGCAGTCAAGTGGGGAGATAAGACGATCAATATCGTAGATACGCCGGGTCATGCTGATTTTGGGGGAGAGGTAGAACGAGTGATGCGAATGGTTGACGGGGTATTACTGGTCGTCGACGCGTTTGAGGGTCCACAGGCACAGACCCGGTTTGTTCTCCGTAAAGCGCTGGCCGAGGGAATTCTTCCCATTCTTGTAATCAACAAGATTGATCGTGAAGCTGCCGATCCTCTGGGCGTGCAGGATCGTGTGCTTGAGTTGCTGATTGAGCTTGGGGCAACCGAAGACCAGTTTGAGGCTCCGGTTCTTTATGGAAGCGCAAAGGAGGGTTACTTCGTGACTGATCTCAGCGATGAGAACCGTAGTAGTGTTGATCCATTAATTGAGGTGATTCTGGAAAGAGTGCCTTCTCCGAAGGTGGACTCGGGAGCTCCTTTCCGGATGCTGGTCAGCAATATTGATTGGGACGATTATGTAGGACGTATCTCTTTAGGACGAGTAGAGTCCGGAAAAGTGACCAAGGGTGACGCGCTCTGGTTGTTGCGGGAAGATGGAAGCCGGGTGCGTAGTAAGGTCACCAAGGTTTTCGAATATGCCAAACTGGGTACTCAGGATGCTGCCGTGGGTGAGGCTGGTAACATCATTGGCCTGGCGGGATTTGAGGATGTAGATATCGGGGAAACCCTTGCTGCGAGCGCGGAAGCAGAGCCTCTGCCCTTCGTTGCCATTGATCCGCCCACGGTCCAGATGCAATTTGCGGTCAATGATGGTCCCTTCGCAGGGCGAGATGGCAGGAATGTGACCTCCCGGGCGCTCTGGGATCGCCTGCAGAGGGAGATCAAGACCAATGTTTCGATTGAGGTAAGTGAGTCTGATCAGGCCGGGGTTTTTAATGTCGCAGCTCGGGGGGCCATGCAAATCGCCGTTCTGGTTGAAACTATGCGTCGTGAGGACTACGAGGTCCTTGTGTCTCGGCCAACTGTGATCACCCATCATGAGAATGGAGTGGAAGTAGAGCCCTTTGAGACACTCTACCTTGAGCTGCCTGGAGATATGACAGGAGGGGTAATTCAGACTCTGGCTAACAGAAAGGGCGTAGTCGAGGTGATGGAACCTCGCGGGAGCATGAGCTATCTGGAAGTAATTATTCCGACCCGGGGGTTGATTGGTTTTGAGTTTGAACTCATGAACCTGACGAGTGGTCACGGGGTCATGTCTCACCTGTTCAAGGAATATCGTTCGGTTGTGGGTAAAATTCGTGCCCGGGAACAGGGCTGCCTTGTCTCCATGTCGACGGGGACAGCCATGGCATACTCTCTGGAGGGACTGGAGGAGAGGGGGCGCCTTTTTGTTGGGCCCTCAGATGAGGTTTATGAGGGGCAGATCGTTGGTGAGAATTCACGTTCAGGGGATCTGCCGGTGAATCCTACCAAGGCTAAAAATCTTACCAATCATCGCTCTGCAACAAAGACTATCGACGAAGGGTTGAGGCCTCCGATCAAGATGAGCCTGGAGAGGGCAATCGAATATATCGAACCGGATGAGTTCGTGGAGGCTACTCCAAACCTGATCCGGCTTCGAAAGCGTATTCTGTGCCCCCATGAGCGAAAGCGCAGTGAGAAGGCAGGTAGTTAGTGCAATACCTAACCCGGTCTAGGCTTCGTATCCCAACCAGGAACCCAGCCATTTTTCGCACTCTGCCCTGCTCAGGCCCTTGCGCCGGGCGTAATCCTCAATCTGGTCCTCCTGCAGCGAATTGATGCCGAAGTAGCGGCTTTCCGGGTGGGAGAAGTAGAGTCCGCACACTGATGCTCCGGGGTGCATGGCATTTGATTCCGTCAGGGTAACCCCGGTTGCCTCGCTGGCCTCCAGCAAATCGAAGAGGAGAGGTTTTTCGGTGTGATCAGGCTGGGCGGGGTATCCCGGGGCAGGGCGAATGCCCCTGTAATTCTCGTGAATCAGTTCTTCCTGAGAAAACTGGTGAGGGCTCTCGATAGACCATGCGACCCGGGCTCGGTGATGAAGTAGCTCGGCGAAGGCTTCGGCGCAGCGGTCAGCAAGGGCCTTGGCCATGATCGCCTGATAAGGATCATGCTGCTTTTCCAGATCCTCGGCCCACTCGTCAGCCCCATGAATTCCGACCACAAATCCTCCAAGGTAATCTCGCGTGGAGGTATCCCCACTGAGAAAGTCTGCAAGAGCGTAGTGGGGCTTGTCGCTGTCTTTCGCGATTTGTTGCCTTAAGCTGTGAAATCGGGTTCGCTCCATAGCTCGATCCTCATCGGTCCAAACGACCAGATCATCCTCATCTGCGTTGGCAGGGAAAAACCCGAAGACTCCTTGTGCCTTGAGCAGGTTCTGCTCGATAATGGTCTCAAGCATTTCATGAGCCTCGAGGTAGAGTTTCCCTGCTTCCGCAGCCTGTTCCGGGTTCTGGGTCTTCAATATTTTTTCCTCATTTTTCCACACTCCCCGCAGTCCCCAGGCATGGAAGAAGGGCGACCAATCAATGTAGTTAGTGAGTTCCCTGATGGACTGGTGTCTGACTGCCCGAGTGCCAGTGAATTCGGGGACAGGAGGGTTATAGGTCTCCCACCCACCGTGGAAGCGGTTTGCCCGTGCGTCTGCCAAAGAGATGGTCGGTTTGCGTTTGCCACCGCTGAAGGCGAGGCGATGCTTCTCCTGCCGAACCTCGTTTTCAGTCCTGAACTTTCCGCTCTGGTCTGGGCTGAGCAAGGCTGTGGTAACTGGCACGGATCTGGAGGCGTCAAGAACGTGGACTACGGAGCCGGAGTAAACCGGAGCGATCTTGATCGCAGTATGAGCGGCTGAAGTGGTGGCGCCCCCAATCAGAAGAGGGGTATTCATTTTTGTTCGCTCCATTTCAGAGGCCACGTGAATCATTTCATCCAGAGAGGGAGTAATGAGCCCTGACAGGCCGATGATGTCCGCCTTGTGATCACGGGCTGCTGAAAGAATCTTTTCGCAGGAAACCATGACGCCAAGGTCCTTAACGTCGAAACCATTACACGCGAGAACTACGCCGACGATGTTCTTGCCGATATCATGGACATCACCCTTTACGGTGGCCATGACGATTCGTCCGGCGGAGCGCTGGTCGGGATTGGCAGCTTTATCCTCCTCCATGAAGGGCGTCAGCCAGGCCACAGCCTTTTTCATGACCCGAGCCGATTTTACAACCTGGGGGAGAAACATTTTTCCCTCTCCAAAGAGATCGCCCACGATAGACATGCCATCCATGAGGGGGCCTTCGATGACCTTCAAAGGGCGTCCATACTTTTCCCGGGCCTCCTCGGTGTCAGGGTCGATGAATTCGGTAATGCCCTTCAAGAGGGCATATTCGAGGCGTTTTTCTACAGGGGCTTCTCTCCATCGTAAATCCACCTCCTGCTTTTTCCCTTCTTTCCCGATAAAATCTTCGGCGATCGAGAGGAGACGGTCGGTAGCGTCAGCGCGCCGATTCAGAATGACGTCCTCGACGCCCTCAAGCAGCTTGGGAGAAATCTCGTCGTAGACCTCGAGCATTCCTGCGTTGACAATTCCCATGTCCATTCCAGCGCGCGTGGCGTGAAAAAGAAATGCTGAGTGCATCGCCTCCCTCACAATGTTGTTGCCTCGGAAAGAGAAGGAGATGTTGGATACACCGCCGGAGACTCTGGCATGGGGAAGGTTCTCTTTAATCCACCGCGTTGCTTCAATGAAATCGACGGCGTAGTTGTTGTGCTCCTCAATACCAGTTGCGACCGTCAGAATATTGGGGTCAAAAATGATATCCTCAGGTGGGAAATTCACTCGGTCTACCAGGGTTCGATAGGCGCGCTCGCATATTCTGGTTTTGTCTTTATAGCCGGCGGCTTGGCCCTGCTCATCAAATGCCATCACCACGACAGCTGCTCCGAAGCGGCGGATGATTCTGGCTTGTTCTATGAAACGCTCTTCTCCTTCCTTCAGGGAAATGGAATTTAGAATTCCTTTGCCTTGGAGGCACTTGAGTCCTGCCTCGAGAATCTCCCACTTCGATGAATCTATCATGAAGGGAACCCGTGCGACATCTGGTTCACCTTGGAGAAGATGAAGGAATCGAGTCATCATAGGTACTCCATCAATGAGTCCCTCATCGAAGCAGATATCAATTACGTTGGCGCCGTTGCTGACCTGTTGGCGAGCCACCTCAACGGCCTCCTCGAGGCGGTCTTCCTTGATCAGTTTTCGAAAGCGGGGCGATCCCGCGACATTGGTCCTTTCGCCGATGACGAGAAAGTTTGACCCCGGTCCGTGTATGTAGGCGTCGGTGCCGCTAAGACAGAGGGGTAGGGATTCGGTTGTCATCGCCCAGCGAGATTAATGATTCAGGCCACGGGAATGCGTGGAGGATGAGGTTTCACCGATTCAGCGATTGCGGCAATATGACTAGGAGTATTGCCGCAGCAGCCACCGGCTATGTTCAGTAGTCCAGACTCAGCGAATTCTCCCATGTATTCAGCCATGTGATGAGGCTCCAGATCAAATCCGGTTGGAGCCAGAGGGTTGGGTAAGCCGGCATTTGGATAGCAGGAGGTGTAGCAATCAACAGACTCCGCCAGCTCAGCGACGAATGGGCGAAGAACGTCCGGTCCCTCACAGCAGTTCAGTCCTACTGCGAATGGTTTAATATGACGGATTGCTATCCAGAGGGCCTCGATTCGTTGTGCCGAAATGAGAGTGGCTCCACCGCTTCCCACTGCTGCAGAGACAATGACGGGCAAGGAAGAACCGCGTTCCTCGAAGAGTTGTTGGATCGCAACCAAGGCAGCTTTCGCATTTAATGAGTCAAAGATCGTCTCGACCAGAAGAAGATCACATCCTCCTTCGACCAGCGATCTGGCCTGATGGAGATAGCTGGCCTGCACCTGATCAAAAGTGACCGGGCGAAAGGAAGGGTCATCATGATCGGGGGCGTTGCTTAAAGAGAGGGTCAAGGGCCCGATTGTACCCGCGACAAAACGGGGTGTTCCGGTTTCTTCTGCAACACGATCTGCCTGCTCTCTGGCGATTCGGGTGCTATCGATATTGAGGTCTTCAACAAGGCTGCAGAGGAAATCGTCTTCGAGGATCTTCTGGAAGAATGCAGGATCCTTTCTTCCTCCCTGTTCGCGAGGGTCCTCGACGAAAAATTCTGCTTGGGACAGGGTCGTCGCAGAGAAGGTGTTGGTCTCGATTATATCCGAGCCTGCCTCAAGAAACCGCCGGTGGATGTCTGAGATGGTGTCAGGTTGCGTGAGGGAGAGAATATCTCCGTTGTTCAGCAAATCCTTCGGTGCATCAGCAAACCGCTCACCCCGGGCGCCTGATTCGGGAATCTTGTATTCCCGAATGGTGGTTCCCATTGCGCCATCGAGCAGTGCGACTCGGGAGCGAAAGAGGTCATGGAGTTTGGCGGTTGGATCCGGTCGCATCGCTACCGAAAGTTAGAATTCCGAGCCAGATATGCAAGATACAAATCAACGAATCTCGATATGTTGATGCGTATTATTTGGCTAAAAAACTCGGTAATTGTTGCCCTAGGAGGTTCAGAGAATGCGGTGAGGCCCTACTTTGTGGGAACAGCCCGGACGGGACCAACGGAGATGCCCCCATCGACCAGAATGGTCTGGCCGGTCACATAGGCACTGGCGTCGGACGCCAACCATACCACGGTGCCGTCGAGATCACCGGGTGCGCCGGGTCGATCGAGCGGAATGCGTTCCCGCAGGTAGTCGACCCATCCTTCATCTTCATACATGACCTTGTTTTGCTCGGTCCGAAACCATCCCGGAGCGAGGCAGTTGACGGTGAGTCCATGAGCCCCCCAGTCGTGGGCCAGGCTCATGGTAAGTTGCTTTACCCCGCCCCAGCTCGCGCCGTAAGGAGCCAATCCTGCATAGCCAGCTACACAGGTGACTGAGCCCATGTTAATAATGCGCCCATACTGCCGGGGAATCATTAGAGCGGCGTGAGCCTGTGCCAGAAAGAAGAGTCCTCGGAGGTTAGTTTCAAGGACCAGGTTCCAGTCCTCCCAGGTCACGTCTAAAGCCGGCTTGCGGACGTTGCAGCCCGCATTATTGACAAGGATGTCGATATGCCCGGCTCGCTCCCACGCCAGGGCGGTAGATTCCCTGATGCTTTCCTCGTTACGAACATCGAGAGGGACTGTCCAAGCTTGGCGTCCCATGGCCCTGATTTCTGTCTGGGTCTCGAGAAGTGGTCCTTCCCCACTTCTACTCGAGATTACTAGATCAGCGCCAGCACGGGCGAGGGCGAGGGCAAAGCCCTTGCCCAGTCCACGACTAGCTCCGCTCACGAAGGCGGTTTTCCCGGAGAGATCAAAAAGAGAGGAGGGCATACAGATTGAAAAAGGATTGAATGGAGAGGTGATGCTTTATCCCGGGCGCAGGATAACTTTTAGGAGAGATTCCTTTCCCGCGTCAAGACGAGCAAACCATGATGCCCCCTCGGCGAGGGGGACAACACAGGAAGTGAGCGCGCGGACGTCAATTTCGCCTGCTGCAATGGCGGCAATAGCGTCTGGGTACTCTCCGTTAATGGCACAGGAGCCAAGGATATCCAGTTCGCGTGTCACAGCTGCCTGCAGAGGGAACTGAACGCTGGGAGCAAGGTTGCCGACGAGGCACACTCGCCCGCCTTTACGGGCCATATTGACCGCCAGTTCAACAGTGGAGCTGATTCCCACGACCTCTAGGACCACCTCGGGACCCTCACCTCCGGTCAGGGAGCGGATGGCGCCCTCGAGGTCATCGTGGTCGGGTCGAAACGCCGAGGTTGCTCCGAGCTGCAGGGCGAGTTCTAGTCGTTCCTCAGCGAGATCAATTGCGATGATGTTCCTGCAGCCAGCTCGCCTGAGGGATTGGATGACGAGAAGGCCGATGAGTCCCGCGCCAACTACGACTGCGCTCTCTCCCTCTGCCAGGTGGACCCGGTTGACGGCATGGAGGGCAACCGAGACTGGCTCGGCAAAAGCGGCCTCCTCAAAGGGGACTTCCTCCGGAAGACGGTGGCAGATTCGGGAAGGAACCACAACGTAGTCAGCGAATGCTCCCTGCCTGCGAAAGTCCGGCGTAGAGACGCCAAGGACCTCCCGATCCTCGCAGAGGTTGACATGCCCGGAGCAGCAGTAATCGCATTCGCCGCAGTAAATAGTACTATCAAAAGTGACGCGCTCTCCCTCATGCCATCCGGTGACGTTAGTTCCGCAGCGTTCGATAACTCCGGCCGCCTCGTGTCCCATTACCAGGGGAGGAATACGCCTCCCACTACTTCCGTTCATGCCGTGGATGTCACTTCCACAGATCCCACAGGCTCTTACTGCCACAAGGAGGTCGTCCGGCCCTGGTTCAGGTGCCGGCTTCTCAACGATTTCGAAAGTGGATGAGGAGATCAGTTCGAGGGCTTTCATGAAGCTGGAAACAGCATTTATTTGCCCCGGAAGTCGTAGCAAATAATACGCGGGGGGACTCGGGTGAGCAGGTCGTGTTCATTCTGGGACACGTAAAGAAGTCCCTTGTGCAGGGTGGGAAGGGTCCAGCTTGAGCGGGCGGCAAAGAGGCGGGATTTCTGGAGGATTTCCGCGCCGTCCGGGCTGATCTTAAGCTCCGCGAGGACGCCGTCCTCCCCGAGGCAGAAGATTCGTCCATCCGCATGGAGGAGGCTTCCCCGGAACAGTCCGTTGACTCGCCCGCCTTCCCGCCACTGCATGTCCTCTTCCCACAGGATTTTGCCGGTAGTGACATTAGCGCACTTGAACTGGGTGTCCGGGATATTGCGTCCAGCGAATCCGTAGAGATGGCCATCGATCTGAAGGGGCATCATCCAGTGCATGCCAAACCAGCGCTCCTTCCAAACGATTTTGGACTTGAGGTTCTTGTCGTATTCCACGACTACGCCGCCGACTCCGTAACAGTCCCCGAGGTAGATTCTTTGGTCACTGAGAATGAGCGGGCTGGAGGCGAGGACGGACTCATACTTGTCAGCCCGCCACGGGAAACGATCGTAGACCTTTCCTGATTTGACATCAATAATGAGCAGCCCGCCATGAGGAGGGCGGCTTTCCCCCGCTGCGGCAACCACGGCACACTCTACTCCCTGAAGGGTTGTAATAGTGGGGGAGGCGTAGCTTGCGCCCCATGTGTCCTTCACCTCCCAGAGAGTAGACCCATCCTTAATGGAGAAGGCGGCAACGCAGACTCCCTCGCCTGTACCAGGTTCTCGACCTCCGACGTTGAGAATAATCCGGTCTTCCCAGACCGGGCTGGGGCTGGGGCCATAGCCAAAGAAGTAGGTTGGAATATTGAAGTCTTTTCCGAGGTCGCGCTTCCATAGAATGGCGCCGGTCTTGAGATCAATACAGTGGAACCTGCCAGTCACCCCGGTTACATAGACCCGGCCCTTGTGAATCACTGGGCTTGATCGGGGCCCGGGGCTGAAGCCATAACGATCGGAGTAGATGGCAGGATATTTGACTCTCCAGTGTCGCTTACCTGTATTCGGGTCGAGGCAGTCAATGGCCTCCTCACCTGCACCGGTAAGAGTGCTATGGTTAAGTCGGTGAAAGTAGATCATTTTTCCCTCGGCGAACAGTGGGCTGGAGTAGCCCTCGCCTGTTTCCAGCTCCCAGACCTTGCTGGGCCCGCCTTCGGGCCATCGCTCGAGGAGCTTGGTTTCTTTTGAGGTCGCATTGTCCCGGATGCCGAGGAACCGGGGCCATTCCTCCACGAATGCGCCGGCAGGAAGGGGTTTGGGGGCCGCGTGGTAGGTTAATTTCAGGGCTTGGCTAGCACCGGGGCCGGTTGCAGCGAGGAGCATGAGTGCGACGGCAAGGATGGTTCGATTCATGGGGTTTCGCTACGGGGAAGGTTCCCATGTGGAAAATGCGACGTCCAGAATCAATGGGATGAGATGGGGAAACTGATGCTTAAAGATGAGGATTCTCTTGATTTTCCGGCGGCGCGCCCCTAAGCCTCCCGCCCATCAAGAAGATAATCTTCATGCTCGGGTGGCGGAATTGGTAGACGCGCTAGATTAAGGATCTAGTGGGGTAATACCCGTGGGGGTTCGAGTCCCCCCTCGAGCAC
>PBTP01000047.1 GCA_002729275.1 Roseibacillus sp.
CTTTTTTATTTCCGCAAGGATCCGGGGACTTCTTGTGTGTTGAAATCCTATTTCAGGCACTGCTTCCCAAGCCCGTAGTTGCACTTGCAACTTCAGTCCAGAGGTCTGAAACTTGAGGCGATGGCTGAAGAAAAAGAGCGAAAGACCCTTGAGGAGCGCCACCAAATGTCAGATTTGGATCGGCTTCGACATTCCTGTGCTCATGTTCTGGCCACCGCAATCTCGCGGATTTGGCCTGAGGCTCAGTTTGCCGCCGGCCCGCCGGTAGAGGGAGGCTTCTATTACGACTTCGATCTGGAGCACCGGATCACGCCCGATGACTATGAGGGAATCGAGGCCGAAATGAAAAAGGTGGTGAAGGAAAACGCGTCCTTTGAGCGAATGGTGGTGAGTCGTGAAGAGGCGATGGCTCTGGCTAAGTCGGGGCGTCTAGCATCTGTGGCTGAGCGGGATGTGGAATCGGTCTTCAAGGTTGACCTTCTTAACGACATCCCTGAAGGCGAGGAAATTTCAATATATAAGAACGGGGATTTCTGGGATCTGTGTGCGGGTCCGCACGTTGGACGCACCGGAAATTGCAAGGCGTTTAAGATCATGTCGGTCGCAAGTGCCTTTTACAAAGGGGATAAGGATAGCCAATCACTCCAACGGGTTTATGGCACCTGCTTCAAGAACCGAACGCTCCTTGATGAGCATCTGGAGCATTTGGAGGAGGCCAAGAAACGTGATCACCGCCGTCTGGGTCGTGAGTTGGGGCTCTTCGCCTTCGATGAGTCGGTGGGGCAGGGCCTTCCCCTTTGGATGCCCAAGGGTGGAATCATTCGGCGTCAGCTTCAGGACTTCATCACTGGCGAATTAGACAAGCAGGGATACTATCAGGTCTTCACTCCACACATCGGGAAACTCGATCTCTACCGCACCTCCGGGCATTTCCCCTATTACGAGGACAGCCAATTCCCGCCCATCGTGGAGCGAGAAGCCATTAAGCATCTGGCCGAGAAAGGCACCAAGTGCTCCGAATTATTGGAGTCCATTTCTACGGGTGAAATCGAGGGGTTCCTTTTGAATCCGATGAACTGCCCTCACCACATTAAGATTTATTCGAGCGAGCACCATTCCTACCGTGATCTCCCGGTGCGTTTGGCGGAATTCGGAACAGTCTACCGTTGGGAGCAATCGGGCGAGCTTGGAGGGTTGACGCGAGTGCGCAGCTTTACTCAGGATGACGCCCACATCTTCTGCACGTCGGAGCAGTTGGGTGAGGAAATCCAGGGATGCCTTGGTCTGGTGAAGACAGTTCTTTCTACCTTGGGGATGAACGAATATGCGGTGCGCCTGTCGTTGCGTGACCCAGATTCCTCCAAATATGTCGGAGACCCGGAAAACTGGGGCAAGGCCGAGGAGGCTTTACGTGAAGCGGTTCAGACTCTTGGGGTAGACTACGCTGAGGAGCCCGGTGAGGCTGCTTTCTATGGACCCAAAATTGATTTTGTGGTTAAAGACGTTATCGGGCGGGAATGGCAGCTTGGCACCGTTCAGGTCGATTATAGTTTGCCGGAGCGTTTCGATCTCAGCTATGTAGGGTCCGATAATAAGCCACACCGCCCGGTCATGATTCATCGAGCGCCTTTTGGTTCCCTCGAGCGTTTCGTAGGGCTTCTTATCGAGCATTTCGAGGGGAAGTTTCCTGTATGGCTCGCTCCTGAGCAGGTCCGGGTGCTCTCTATCTCGGAAAAGCATAATTCCTATGCGGACACGGTTACACAAAGGCTTAAGGATGCAGGAGTCAGGGTTTCCAGTGATGTCTCCGATGACAAGGTAGGAGCCAAGATTCGTCTTGCGAGGCTCGATCGCATACCCTATATGCTCGTCACTGGCGCGCGCGAAGAAGAGTCACAGAGTGTGAGCGTGCGTCACCGGGATCGTGAAGATCTCGGGAGTATGTCTCTCAATGATTTTGTCGGCCAAGTATGCGAAGAAATTCGAAACCGCTCGTTATGAGTGGATCTGAGATCTGTTGCTTTCAATGAAACGGCAACACAACCAACCAATCTTGGCAGAGCGCCGCGGCGTTTCAATTTGCGGATAACCTCCGCACCCTCAACAACACACACGAGATACTATCGCTAAGAAAAAGAAGAAGAGGTTTCGCCCGCGCCGGGACATGACCCGGGTGAATGAGCGAATCAGGGCCCCAAGAGTAAGAGTGGTATCAGGCAAGGGTGAGCAACTTGGTGTCATGGACACCCGAGAAGCCGTCCAGAGAGCCAAAGCGATCGGGTTTGACCTGGTCGAGGTTGCCTCCAATGCGGACCCTCCGGTTTGTCGGGTAGTCGATTACGGCAAGTGGAAGTATGAGCAGTCCAAGCTCAAAAAGACGAGTAAGAGCAAGTCTGTTACCCGCCTAAAGGAGGTCAAATTCCGAGTGCGCACTGAACAGCACGATTATAATATCAAGCTGGGTAGGATTGAGTCCTTCCTGGATGAAGGACACAAAGTCCGTGTGCAATTGCAGTTCCGGGGGCGGGAGAATGCTCACAGGGAGCTGGGCTTTGAAAAACTGGAGCGAGTTAAAGGAGACCTGAAAACGATGGGGAACGTTGATCAGGAACCCAAGTTGGTGGGAAGAAATGTTGTGATGGTCCTGTCGCCGCTTCCGGCAAGCAAGCGAGAGCGGAAGTTCAAGTTGAGTCATGGTGATCTCATCGAGGAAGATGACTTTGATGAGGACGATCTCGATGAAGAGGATCTCGGTGATGAGGAAGAAGAGGATGCTCAAGAAGAGGATGCTCAAGAGGGGGATACAGGCGATTCGGGAGTGGAGGAAGATGATCCGAGTTAAGGCTTACTCCTGCGCTTTTTGAAGAGATGGACGGATGCCTGCTTCTGTTTGATATTGATGGGACTCTTATTGATGCGGGGGGCGCAGGGGTAGGGGCGATCCGTCTCGCAGCCCGAGATCTTTATGGTGACCAGATCGCGGTGCCTGAGCTTGATGTTCGAGGAACCACAGATGCAGCTCTGGCGCGAAAGCTTTTGCCCGCGATGGGGGCAGAGGTTACCCCGGATAGCATTGCCCAACTTTACGAGGCATATCTTGTTCGACTGCGGGAGAAATTTCAGGAGGAGAGTTCGGAGGCCATAATTCTTCCGGGGGTGCTTGAACTGCTGGATATCTTAAGAAAGGAAGGAGTCACCATGGGGTTGCTGACGGGCAATATTGAGGCTGGTGCATGGATCAAATTAGAGAGCTTTGGGTTGGATCAATACTTCTCTTTTGGTGCTTTTGGAGATGAACACCCTGAGCGGGATAAACTTGGCCCTGAAGCCCTTGCTGCTGCTGAGAGGGTCCATCAACGCAGGTTCAGCCCCGTGGCATCGGTTGTCATTGGGGACACTCCGCGTGATATTTCCTGTGGCCGTGTGATTGGGGCCTCTACTCTCGCGGTAGCGACGGGCGCATATTCGATCGAGGAGCTCTCTGCGCACGATCCCACTCTGGCGGTAAGATCGCTGGAGGAATTGGAAGCAGTTCTCGATCTGGTAGCGGGATGTTCCCGGGCGAATGCTCCGGATTCAGGACCTGGCGACTCGTCTGCTTGACATAGGTGGGCTCACACGATGTCTCAACAGCTTTACCATTTGCTCTCTGGAGCGTGGCCTCTAGTGGCAGAGAGCAGAGAGCTTAGGTGTGTGCCCCCGGAAGAGATGGATAATTTGTGGGCGGAAGGGTGGCGTAATTTTGGTCCTGATTTCTTCAGGGCCAGCCTCATGAGCGATGGGAGCTGTCTGAAAAGGCAGATCCCGTTGAGAATCAAGGTGGATCCTTTCAGACAGTCGCGGAGCCAGAGGAGAACCTTTAAAAAGAATGCGGACCTGAAGGTTTCCTGCGGAGAGGCATCTCCGGGAAGTGCGGAACAGGCTCTTTTCGATCTCCATAAGAGCCGCTTTGTGGAAAACGTCCCCAATAGCCTCGGGGATTTCCTTGGGGCTGGCCCGGAAGCGTATCCGTGTGAATGTCGGCAGTTCAGTGTCTATCTTGAGGGCCAACTGATTGCGGTTAGCTTCATGGCGCTGGGACGGAGGTCTTGCTCCGGTATTTACGCGGCATTCGACCCGGCTTTTTCCAGTCGAAGGTTGGGGGTGTATACCATGCTGGCTGAGTTAGAATTTGCGCGGGAGCACGAGTTGGAATTCTATTACATTGGCTACGCCACAATCGAACCTAGCTGCTATGATTACAAAAAGCAGTTCAGCTCATTGGAATATTACGACTGGGAGGAGCAATGGTTAAGAGGAGAGGATCTGAGTAAAGTGAGTTAGCGGTGGCGCGCTAAGTCGGCTCTGCGGGTTGCATTCCTGATGGAATTCATCTATTCCTTGGATCGATGCGAAGATCTAATCGAAGGACATTGCTACGGGATTCATCCTTGGCAGGTGCTTCACTCCTGCTGCCCCAGAAGGGATATTGCCGTCGGGAGCCAAGGTCAGTGCGGACGATCTCAATTTTTCATACCACGGACCTCCATGGTCATATTCGTCCAACTCAGACTTATGGAGGGATAGCCGATGTAGGTGGACTTGCCCGGTGTGCGGCGCAGATCCGAAAATGGCGAAAGAGTAATCCGCATTCTCTTCTGTTGGACATGGGAGACGTTTATCAGGGCACCGCCGTGGGATGGATGACGCGGGGGCGGCTGATGATCGATCTCTTCAATAAATTACAATATGACGCATGGGTTATAGGGAATCATGAGTTCGATTGGGGCCCCGAGGTTGTTCTTGATGCGGTCAGCCGTTCGACCATGCCTGTTTTGACCGGAAACCTCAAAATCGAGGGTAAACGGGCTGGGACTCTGGACGACCCTGCGCATCCATTATCGAGAATCACCCCTCATATGGTGAAGACAGTTGGCGGTTTCCGGATTGGATTGGTCGGGCTGACAACCCCAGGCCTTCCTTACTGGCTACGACCAGAACTTTTGATGGGCTTTGAGCCCACTGATCCAGTTGATACCCTTCGAGCAAGCCTCCGATACCTGCGGGAGGAAGCCAAGGTCGACGCAGTAGTGGTCTGTGGCCATATGGGCCTGAGAGAAGTTGACGACTTCGCTAATCCTGTCAGGGCGCTTCTTGAATTAGAGGACGGGCCTGATGTTTACCTTGCGGGACATACCCACCGGGATCATCCCAGCCAGTTTGAAAATAAGACTCTCTACACGCAGGCGGACTACTTCGGGATTCATTGCGGCAGGGTAGACCTTTCTTTTGACATGGAGAGTCGAAGGATAGTCGAGAAGAGGGCCCAGTCGATTCTGATGGATGAACGGATACCGGAGGATCCCCTCGTGCTTGAGGTGGCCTCGGAGGATTTGCAAGATGCGGAGGGGTATCTTTCGGGTGAGCTTGGAGAGCTGGAAGTTGAACTATCCGGCAAACGGGCCGAGCCGGGAATGCCAAGCTCGCTACAGTCCCTGATTTCTTCTTCGGCAATCCATGCGGCCAGAAAAGAGGGGATTCAGGCAGATGGTGTTTTCCATGGAACTTTTGGAGGCGGAAAAGTTTTGCCGGGTAAGAAGACAATCGCAGATGCCTGGGAAATCCTGCCTTATGATAATCGGCTACTCGTGCTGGATCTTAACCGGGAGGAGCTGGTTGGAGTGATTAATGAATCAATGGAGGCGGGTGGTGACCGAGCCCTTTTTGGGTTTGAGGTAATCTTTGCTAAAGCGGAGGCTCCCAAGGGAGAAACTGGAAGAAGAAGGTTTGTTCGGGAACTGAGGTCGCTGCGGGAAGCGGAGTCGGTCCCAAGGAGTCACCGTTACTCCATTGTGTTTAACTCCTATGATGCTCAGTCGGGGGGGAAGAGGCTCATGCGTTTGAGGGCTCTCGCCCAGAATCCTGAGTGCAAACCGAGGCTCCTCCAGCCAAATAGTCGCGAGGCGTTGATTGACTTCTTTGCGGACGTTGGCCCGATCACAGCAGATTCGATCGCGCCACATTCGGTATCGTGGGAAGATCGGAAATAGTGAGTCTCGAACCCTAAAGCGCGGATGCTGCTGAGCGAAGAAGCCTTTCGGTAGTTTCCCAGTCAATACAGCTATCGGTGATAGACTGACCATAGGTCAGGTCTCCACGTGGCCGGGGAAACGACTGATTTCCGGACAGTAAATTACTTTCCAGCATGGCCCCCGCAATCCCTGTGTTGCCGTGGGCCCGCTGGCGAACAATATCCTCAAAGACAGTAGGCATTTTTTCGTGATCCTTTGCACAGTTAGCGTGAGAGGCGTCGATCATAAGGGAGGGATGAAAGCCTGACTGCTCAATGTGCTCAAGGGCGGATCGAACATTATCCTGCTGGTAATTGGGGCCTTTCTCGCCACCGCGGAGGATCACATGACAGTCAGGGTTGCCTGAGGTTGAGACCGCGGAAGCGATACCCTCCTCGGAAACACCCAGAAATGTTTGTGGCTTGGTGGCTGCGCCGATTGCATTGATCGCGGCTTTAAGGTCACCACTTATCGTGTTCTTAAAGCCGATCGGCATTGAGAGGCCTGAGGCCATCTGGCGATGAGTCTGGCTCTCACTGGTTCTGGCTCCTATTGCCGACCAGCTGATCAGGTCAGCAATATACTGCGGAGTGATCGGATCCAGAAGCTCGGTTGCGGTTGGAATATCGAGAGAAATTACCTTGCGGAGGAATTCTCGGGCGATCGTAAGACCCCGTGGAATATTATCCGTTCCATCGAGGTCCGGATCCATGATCAAGCCCTTCCATCCGACCGTAGTACGCGGCTTTTCGAAGTAGACTCTCATGACCAGGTAAAGGTGTTCTTTCAGCTCGTTAGCCAGAGTGCGAAAGCGTTTTGCGTATTCGAGGCCAGCCTGCGTGTCATGAATGGAGCAGGGGCCTGCGATAACGAGAAGGCGCTGATCCCGTCCGCCAAGAATATTTCGAATGGTCTCCCGGCTTTTTGCAACGAAGGCTGCCTGCTGCCCGCTCCGGGGAATCTCTGACAAGATAAAAGCCGGCGATGGCAGTGGAATATTCCGGACAACGTGAAGATCAGCGACTTGTGGATTCGGGTTCATGTAGCGTCGACGGCATCGAGATTTCAGGTGCGGACTTGTCCAGGGCCTTGGGCAAAAAGAGACCCAGTGCCCCCCCAAGTCCACGAAAAAAAGAGGAAAGGCCCGGCGTGACGGAGCCTTGCTCCCGAGTAAATCACTTTTCCCTTCCGTGCCAAGGACGGCCTTCTAGTCTCCGTCCATGGCGACAAATTCTGAGACGCTGCTGAAACAGTTTACCGAAGCCCACGGGCCATCTGGATTTGAGAGCGAAGTCCGTGCCTTGTTCGTTGGGGAGCTGGAAGGTCTGGGACATTTTTCTGCCGACCGGACGGGTTCGGTGGTATGTGACATGGGAGGGGAAGGGCCTCGAGTCTTACTCGAGGCCCACATGGATGAGGTGGGGTTCCGTGTGCAATCGATTACTTCTGGGGGATTTCTCAAGATGATTGCAGTTGGAGGCTGGTGGCCCCACGTGGTGCTTGCACAACAGTTGGTAGTAAAAACAAAGGGTGGCGATAAAATCGTAGGAGTTGTGGGATCGAAGCCTCCTCATTTTCTCCCTCAGGCTGAACGAGGGAAGGTGATGCCACTCGAAAGCATGTTTGTTGATATTGGAGCGACCTCGAGGGATGAGGTTCAGGAGATGGGTATCCAGCTTGGAGATCCCATCGCTCCCAGAACAAATTTTGAGCCTATGGGTCGAAAGGGCCGTTTTGTAGCCAAAGCTTTTGATAACCGGGTTGGTATGTCTGCAGTGGTGGAGGCGGGTCAGAAATTAGCAGCGGAGGAGAGAGTCAACCAGGTGTTGCTTGCCGGAAGCGTTCAGGAAGAACTGGGCTTGCGGGGGGCGAGAACTCTTGCCCGGCATGCCAAACCAGATGTGGCTATCATTCTGGAGGGTACCCCTGCCGACGATACCCCTGGATTCCAGCCGGATGAATCGCAAGCTACCGTAGAATCCGGAGTGCAGATTCGAATGCATGATCCCACTGCGGTGATGAACCCCAGACTGGCCGACCTTGCGATTGCAACCGCTCAAGAGGAAGAGATACCATTTCAGTTAGCTGTCCGACGAGGGGGCGGGACCGATGCAGGGGAAATGCACCTGTCCGGAGAGGGAGTGCCCTGCGTAGTGCTGGGAGTCCCTGCGCGCTATATACATTCGCATAACAGCATAATCGACATTTCTGATTACAAGGCCATGGTGAACCTGAGTGTGGCTCTTATCAGGCGGTTGGGCTCTGAGCAGGTTTCCAATCTCGTAAAATATCTCTAGGTCTGGCAACTCAAGCTCGCATGCAATCCCAACTTTGTCTTACCAGTTCATGAGTTTATCAGGGTGCATGCAAACGCTCGGGGTCTGGGTGCACAACCTTAAGCCGGAGCTGATTGAGGTTTCAGAAAAGTTCGCTCTGCGATGGTATGGCTTGGCCTACCTGGCAGGATTTATTGCGGGCTATTTTGGATTGCGATGGCTGGCTCAAAAACGCCTGTGGGTGGTAGGGCCCGAAAAAGTAGCTGACTTCATCGCTTATGCGGCCCTCTTTGGAGTCTTTCTCGGGGGACGACTTGGGTATGTCGCGTTTTACATGATTCCCGAAAGTGGGTTTGGATACGTGTTGGAAAACCCCCTCGTCATTTTGCAGGTCTGGAAAGGAGGGATGTCCAGTCATGGAGGCATTCTGGGCCTAACCATTTTCACTTACTTCTATGCCCGTCGCGCCAAGTGCTCTTGGACTGGAGTGGGTGACGGTCTTGTCATTTTCGCTCCTCTTGGAATCTTTTTTGGCCGCGTTGCCAACTTTATAAACGGAGAGCTTTATGGGAGAGTAACGAATGCGCCGTTCGGCATGAAATTCCCGAAGGAACTTCTGGGAAGAGAAGAAGATTTTAATGCTGCGATGAAAGGGGCAGTTGAGGCTGACCCTGGAAAGCTCGACGGGCTATGGGATCGCTATCTCGCAAGTCCGTCCACTGGACAGGGGCAACTTCTGGAGGGAGTCCTCGAGGCTGGCCGGACAAACCCGGAAATTATGGATGCCATTGCGCATTACGTGCAAGTTCGTCACCCCTCTCAGCTCTATCAAGCTATGCTTGAGGGTTTTTCCCTCTTTCTAATCCTGTTGCTCCTACGGCTTCGACTTCCTCAAATTGGGAATGGAGTGATTACCGGGGGATTCTTTATTTTGTATGCGACTTTCCGAATTATTGCGGAACAATTTCGTGAGCCAGATTCCGCCTGGGTGATTCAGGACCTACTGACCAAAGGCCAATTTTACTCCATCTTCATGTATGTCATGGGAGTCGCCTTTCTGGTGGCGGGCCTGAAAGGGAAAACGGGATCGCTGGTGGGGCAAGCCTCCGCTAATTGATCTGGCGCTCTTGGTCACTTGGGGATCCGGAGGCTTTGGCCGATTCTAATCAGGGTGCCATTAAGCCCGTTTGCCCGCTGAATGGCTCCCACCGAAGTGCCGTAGCGGCGGCCCAGAGAATAGAGGGTGTCGCCCCTGACTACAGTATGACGAGTGGCCGGCGTCGGCTTTACGACGGGTTTGGGAGCGGCCGGCTTGGGCGGTTTGGGGCTGGATACCGCTGGAGGCTTTGGTTCGGTCTTTTGCCTCGAGGCCACGGCGGGACGTGGCTTCGTGGTGGGCTTATTTGGCCGAGAGGAGGCCGGAGGAGATGGCTTAACCGTTTGTCGCGCGGGAGCGTTGCTCACAACGACCTGTCGGGTCCAGTTCCGTTGTCGTGCAGGCTTGTCGGCCCAGGCCTCGATGTAATTGCCATTTTCATCGAAAGGGCCATATCCGGGGTTATACGCAGTGTTGGAAGGCAGGGGAGGCGTCCTGCCTTCCGTGCCGGTTCCGCCGCACCCGCTGAGGAGAAGGGCAATTGATAAAGCGATGAGCAGGGCTAAAGGTGTGCGAGCAGTAAAAAGGTGCTTCATCTGTTGCGGAGGTAGCAAGAAATGTGGGTTAGGAAAGTTGCCGCGAATGATAACCGGTTCTGGGCTTGCTCTAGGCGAGCTCTGCCTTCCACCGTTGGATTTCTCCGAGAACGTTCTCCAGCGAGGGAGATCCCGGGTTCGAGCGTGCTCTCAGAGCTCCTTCAAGGTTGAAGACAGCTTCGGTATCGTCTCCAAACTTTTCAGAAATAAGACTGAGATCCAGTGCGTCAAGGGTGACATTTTGCTCCTCTGCGGATGCCACAGCCTTACCCACGAGGTCGTGTGCGTCACGAAATGGAACACCTTTCCTTACGAGGTAATCGGCAAGGTCGGTGGCAAGAAGCAACGGGTCCTGAGCCGCTTTGCGGCAATTCTCAATATTTAGCCCCATCGAGGAAATCATTTCGGCGTTGACCTCAAGAGCCAGGGTGAGCGTCTCTACGGAGTCGAAGAGCGGTTCCTTATCCTCCTGGAGGTCCCGGTTGTAAGTGAGGGGTAAACCCTTCAGTGCTGTCAGAAGAGCGATAAGGTTGCCCACGAGTCGGCCGGTCTTACCGCGGGTGAGCTCGCAAACGTCAGGGTTCTTTTTCTGAGGCATCAGCGATGACCCTGTGGTGTGCTTGTCGCTTAGCGTGGCAAATCCGAACTCCGTGCTGCACCACAGAATAAGATCTTCGCTGAAGCGCGAGAGATGTGCCCCCAGAAGGGAGAGAACAAAGAGAAGTTCCGCGATATAATCCCGGTCAGCGATGGCATCCATCGAATTGGTGGAAATCCCGTCAAATCCCAGTTCCTGAGCGATGGCGCTGCGATCCAGGTTGATTGTCGAGCCGGCCAAGGCTCCAGATCCGAGAGGGCAGATGTTAAGGCGTTTCCGGCAGTCACGGAGGCGCTGCTTATCCCGTTCCAGCATCTCGACATACGCAAGGAGATGGTGTCCAGCCGTCACAGGCTGGCCACGTTGTAAATGGGTATACCCGGGTAGAATCGTAGCGGCATGATGTTCTGCCTGACTTAGAAGGGCCTTCTGCAGCTCCAAACTCAAAGACAAGATCGAGTCAATGGCGGAGCGGCAATAGAGTCTGGTATCTGTCGCAACCTGGTCGTTTCGGCTGCGTGCGGTATGCAGTTTGGCCCCAGCGGACCCAATTTTTTGGGTCAGGGCGGCCTCAATATTCATATGGATGTCTTCGAGCTCAGTTGAGAACTCGAATTCTCCTGCCTCAATTTCTCTCTGAATCTCCCGCAGTCCGGTCTCGATCTGGGAAAATTCGTCCTCGGTCAGGAGGTCGGCATGCATTTGAGCGCGGGCGTGCGCAATGGACCCCGCTATATCATGTGGGAAAAGACGCCAGTCGTAGGAGATAGACTCTCCGTAACGTTGCACCAGATCGGCAGTTTGCTGTGTGAAGCGCCCCTTCCACATGGCTGAAGCTTCTGGTTTAGGATAAGAAGTTGCAAGCCTAGCAGCGAGTATTGCAGCAAATCTTCCCTGTTTGAGACAAACTCATTACTGGAGATCAATTTTCTGTAAGCGCCCCACTCTCCAGAATGAGAGAGTTAGACATCGATGAAGTCACTGTCATTGGCCTTTTTCTCGGTTGTGCTTTGTTCCGAGAGAGGAGGTATGATCTGAATTCGCTTTTTCAGATAGGCGCTCAACCGCTCACGAATGGCGGCGCGGGCTGGGGAAAAAAGCAGAATAAATCCAGCGGCATCGGTAAGGAATCCGGGGGTAAGAAGAACCGCTCCTGCGAGAACGATCAGTAAAGCATCAAGGGCTTCGCGATGGGGGAGATTGCCCGCGGCGAGTGCATCTTTGAAGCTTGAGAGGGCCCTTGAGCCCTGTGACCTTGTCAGGATTGCGCCGAGGAAGGCGGTTAAGAGAATAACAATAATGGTGGCCTCGAGCCCGATCTTACTCCCAATCCGAAGGAGGAGCGATAACTCCAAGATAGGGACAAGAATAAAGATGGTCAGGAGCTTAAGGAACATGACGCTGCTCAGAGAATACAGTAACCGGGCTGGGGAGCGGGTCAAATTTGGCAACACCCGCTCACTTCTTGTTGGATCGTCTCATCCATAGCGTTCAAGGGATTTCGATGAGGGCCTTGACTGTTCCCCGCCCAGTATCGGTGAAGGCGGCGAAATCGCTTGGAACATCCCCAAAACTGAGGCGGTCGGTAATCCAGACATCGGTGTTGATTTCGCCAGCGGCAATAAGGTCGATGATCTTCCCGAAATCATCTGGAAGAGCATTCCGGCTGGCAAGGAGGGTCAACTCCCGGCGATGAAATACGGGGGCATGGGGGAAGGAGAGGTTCTCCGTGGTAATGCCCACGTAAATAACGCGGCCTGTGAAGGCGGCATATTCAAAACAGCTGGACATGGACCTGACGCTCCCGCTGGCATCGATTACGATATTGGCGAGCTCTCCTCCGGTGATTGCCTCAAGCTCTGAGAGGTGATTGCCGTCCGCCCTGAAGACTACTGTATGCTGTATTCCGAGGTGATCGCGGCAGAATTCAAGGCGGCTTTCGACCATGTCCATCACGATAATGTTGAGATCGTGAAGGCGGAGGAATTCAAGGGCAGCAAGGCCTATTGGTCCGGCTCCAATCACCANAACNGTTTCTTTGGGNTGAGGGTTAGCCCGAATGACAGAGTGATAGCCAATGGCGAGGGTTTCGACNAAGGCAAGCTGATCGTAGGAAAGGTNATTNCCTTGGTGNAGCTTGCGAGCAGGGCAGATCCACTCGGGCCGCAGNCCNCCGTCGGAGTGCACTCCGAGCACTTGGACGCCCGGGCAGCAATTGCTGTTNCCCTTGGTGCTNGTCACTGAAGAGGGGTCATTAACNTAGGGCTCAAGGGAGCACTTGTCTCCAACNTGAAGGTGGGTGACTCCCTCGCCCAGNGCGAGGACCTCNAANCCCAGTTCGTGTCCNGGAATACGGGGGTAGGAAAAGAAAGGCATCTTGCCGAGGTAACCCGAGAGATCAGTTCCGCAAATGCCCATTCGGTGGGTGCGTACGAGGGCCTCCCCGGGGCCTGGGGCTGGCGGCTCTGGCAGGTCGATCATGGTGATGACCTCAGGCTGGGTGAATTCGATGGCTTTCATTGACTTGATTTAGGATAGGCCAGGGAAGGGAATGAAGGAGTGAACCATGAGGCCGATCCCTGCATTTGAGCGATATTTATGTTTGGTTCAGGCTGTGGCATCTTCCTGCTAGACGGACTCGATAATGACATTGCCGTAGGCGGTAGGGTCCCCAGTGCGAATCAATCCAATCGCGTTAGGNACGCGGGTCTTGAAGTCTNGGTGGGGTTCNCGAGTCACNTTNGCTTCAGAGAAAGAGGCAAAGCATNTATCGAAAGCTTCGATTGTCTCAGGCGGGTTTGTCTTGAGGAATTCCCCGGCCTGCCAAATCTGCCCCACCTTGAAATTGGATTGGAGGAGGCTGAGAACATCGAGAACGTTGGGAATACCCCGGGTGAGAGCAAGGTCTATGGTCTCAATTTCGTTCCAGTAAGGAAATGCCCAGTCGCAGATTACGAGGGTATTTGTATGACGAATTCGGGCGAGGAGGTCTAAAACCTGAGGATTAAGGATACCTTGCTGGAGCATATGTGGGCTGGTGGTAGTTGAAAGAGGGTGTGCCACCTTTGCGCTGAGGAGTCCAAATTTTTTTGTGAGGTAATCGAGGAGGATCCCGAGAAATCAAAAAGCCTTTCCCGCTCGCGCAGGAAAGGCTTGGGAATATCGCAGGGTAGCCCCGGGCCCTAGACGTCCTTCCAGCTCCGCTCGGCTGCGGAAGCGAGAACGGCGTCGCACACCCTGGCAGTTTCGAGGGCATCGCGGAAAGTGGGCTTGCATGGCTCACCACTGCTGAGGGAGGACAGGAAATCTGCTACCTGATGAACGAAGGTGTGTTCGTAGCCAATGCAGAGACCGGGAACCCACCATTTGTCGAGGTATGGGTGATCTCCATCACTGATGTGAATACTGCGCCAGCCACGAACCGTGCTTTCATCGGAGTGGTCGAAATACTCAAGACGGTTGAGATCGTGGAGATCCCACCGAATGGATGCGTTTTCGCCGTTGATCTCGAGAGTATAGAGAGCCTTGTGGCCCCGAGCGTATCGGGTCGACTCAAAGAGCCCCAGGGATCCATTGGCAAAGTGGCAGTGGAAAAGGCAGGCGTCGTCAATGGTAACTGCCTGTTTCTCCCCAGTATCGGTGTGAACGCGTTCCTTGATGAATGTCTCGGTGACTGCGGAGACATCACTGATGCTTCCATTCAGCCAGATCGCTGTGTCGATACAGTGGGCAAGAAGGTCGCCAGTTACGCCGGATCCAGCCGCAGCCGCNTCGAGGCGCCAGAGACCCTCTCCTCCCTGTGGGAGCTCTTCGCTAATGGTCCAGTCTTGGAGGAAGTTGGCCCGGTAGTGAAAAATCTTACCCAGTTTGCCAGATTCGATAATTTGCTTGGCGAGAGTGACAGCTGGGACCCGGCGATAATTGTACCAGACCGTATTAGCGACCCCGGCTCTCTCGACGGCCTCCACCATGGGCAGGCTTTCTTCCGTAGTGCGGGCGAGGGGCTTTTCGCAGAGGACCATCTTGCCGGCTTCCGCGGCTGCAATTGCGATGGATGCATGGGTGTCATTAGGAGTGCAGATATCAATAGCATCAATATCGTCGCGGGCTATCAGGGCCTTCCAGTCGGTTTCGACAGATTCAAAGCCCCACTGGGAGGCGAAATCATTGGCTCGTTCTTCGTTCCGGGCACAAATAGCCTTGAGGACTGGGCGATATTCGACATCGGGAAAGAAGTCGTTCACCCTTTTGTAGCCATTGCTGTGGGTTCGGCCCATGAAGCCGTATCCGACAAGGCCGATATTCAGTGGTTTTTTTTCGCTCATGGTTTGAATCGTAGTTAAAATTTTGGGTTTCCTGAGATGGCGGATTACTCCCATCCGTGGGCGTCGCGAACGTCGATCATCGCCTTGAGGATGGCGTTCCAGGTTTCTGGCTTCTCAAGGGTTTCATTGGGGAACATACATCCGTCCCAGCAGATATGCTTGATGCCGCGTTCCTGGGCGCCTTCCAGCCAGTAACCAGCACACTTGGTAATATCGAGTTTGCCATTGGGGTCATCAGCAGGGCAGTGCTTGCCAGTTTTGTCGTGGGAACCTGCTCCGTGGACTTCGCCGTCGTTCTGCGCCACGTGAAAGTCGATGGTCCATGGGCGGAGAGCGTCGGTGACTTCCCTGTAGGCCTCCCAGAATTGCTCTTCGCTGTGATCTTTCTGGAGGAGTCCGTCATCAGGGGCGTTGTAACCCAGCATGAATGTATAGGTGTGGGCTAGGTCAGCCTGAAATCCCAGAGATTCTGGCATGCCAACCTCTTCCATCAGAGCAACAGCAGCTTTCCAGGAGTGGAGCCCGGCCCAGCATACTTCGCCCTCGGCAGCGAGACGTTCGCCGTGGTCAGCAGCTATTTTGGCGGCTTCCTTGAAGGTTGCTGCGATNCGTTTGAGGTTTGTGCCGGGATTCTCAAGGAATTTGGCGACGCCAAATTCGGCGGAGTCGATACGAATGACTCCGTATTCGCGAGCCCCGTGATCGTTGAAAACTTTGGCTACCCGACAGGCCATCTTGACGGCATCCAGAAACTTGGCTTGCTGCTCGTCTGAGCCCATCGCGGAATCACCCACGGTTCCCGGCCAGACCGGAGCGACAAGGGAACCGATATCGAATCCCTTTCCCTGGATCAGGTCTGCTATTCTCTTGAGTTCGTCGTCGCTGGCCTCTGGGTCAGTATGAGGAAGGAAAAGGAAGTAATCGATACCATCAAACTTCTGACCATCGACCTCTGCGGCAGCGGTCAATTCGAGCATGCGCTCAAGTGAGATGGGTGGCTCCTGGCCTTCGTCGTCGCCCTTGCCGACGAGTCCGGGCCACATGGCGTTGTGCAGTGCAGGTTTGCTTGGCATGATTAAGAGGTGTGTAATTTTAAGTGCGGTGATGTATGGGCCAGCTGATTTGGCTCAGGGCGGGGAGAAACCTAGAGGGTCATGGGCGGGGCGTGGAAGGGAAAAGTTGCTTGTCGCGACCTAGGTCACGTCCTCCCTCTCCNCAGGGGGCTCTGGCCTGTCCGGCAGAACGCTTTGGTCGTGGACTTGCTGCAGGTTGAGTTTGGAGCGGTGATGCATGATGGCGGCAAAAAGATATCCTGAGAAGGCTACGATTCCGATGGCGAGGCCAAGCTTTCCCGCCAGGAGAGTGCGATCGATCATCTCTTCGTAGGAGGACTCGGAGATGGACTGGTTATCAGCCATCAGAATGGTCTGCTTGAGCCGGTCGACAGTGCTACCCAGCCCAACCATGATAGAGGCAGTGAGGAGGACAACAAAGGACCATTGAATGACCAGCCACNGCCGCTTTGAACGGCGGCATTTCTCGAAAAGAGAGGCTGGGTCCGTGGTTTTCGTTCTGGATCTCATGGTCAGGAGTCCAGCTGAGACAGATTAGGGATACCTATTCAGCTTTGTGCGCTCCCATTGCAGGGGCGTCAGGCTGGGCCTCTGGTCCAAAGTAGCGGAGACAGACAAGGGGCTCCGTCTCGGAGGTATTCTCAAAGGTGACGCCACCTCTTGCCGCGGCCTCTGTAGCAAAGAATTCGTCTTGAGAAAGCTCATTGAAACGAAGGAGCTTAGGGCAGTTCAGGGGCAGCTTGTTCGCGCGTCCTTCTCCTTGAACCACGATCAGGCCGTAGGCTCCTCCATCTTGTATGGTGCACTGCTGGCCCGGCTCAACGGTGAGCTCCTTTGCAGTAAACAGCTGCTCTCCATCAATCTTGCCATAGACAATCCACTTATCGTGATAGCCGTCTCCTTGTTCGGAGGTGACGGGCTCCATGTAGTGATTGTCCTTGAAGTTCGGGTCGACATTCTTTTCCCAGTCCAGCTGGTCTATGATGAAGTCGATGTCTTCGTGCTTGNCCTCGGGCATGTCCTTGACCAGCAAGGACCAAGGAACCTCACGGCCCTCGACGAGGTTCTGATACATTCCGAAGACATCAGAGCCCCATTGAGGCTCGTATGTGCAAAGGGATCCCGGGGCGTGAAGGACGCATGGATCAATAAGCCAGCCAGTTCCCGGCTGTAGCTTGTAGGCCTTGGAGAGCTCGAGGATCTTGTTGTCTCCCTTGTGCCAGTTGGCAATGCAATCGTAGACCTGCTGCCGGGTGGTTCCGGGCTCAAAGCCCATGAAGGTATAGGGGAAGTTATTGCCGACGTTATTGTGCTGGGGAGGAAAGTAGTAACTTTCGGGCTTCCCTTCCTGTCCCACCAGCGCCGCCTGCTCGGCATTTTGGTGCATGTGGTGGGGAATCGGGCCCATGTTGTCGAAGAATTTCGAATAGACCGGCCACTTGCTGTATTTATCCCAGATGCTGGATCCGATCAGTTCGGCGCCACATTCGGCCACCGCCTCACGCAGAGTAAAGCGCTCCCTGCCAACCACCACGTAGGATAGCCCTTCATCGTGAACCCGGCCTTCATTCGCGCATTCCGTAGTGGACGCGAACCAGCGCTCATCAATTCCTCCCCGGCTCAGGCCGTAAGCATAGGTGTCATCGGGGTGAAGCTTGATTCTTAGTCCGGGTTGGAGAAACGATCGGGGAACCCAGTTCGGAGAAAGGCGCAGCAGGCCACCGGTATCTTCAAGATGGCCTTCCACGAGGCTGCGGATGTTGCTGGTAGCGGTGCTGAGGTCTTCGGTTGTGCGGGGATGACTCATGGTATCGAGAGGGAGGTATCCGTTTGGTTTCAGGGGTTCTCACCCTGCATGTGGGTGAAAGTGAAGGGGAGTGCGGAGCAGGATGCACGATTTTTCGATCGCGGAAGACGATCGTGTCGCTCTGAGAGGCGGATTTTTATCCGTTCCGTCGATTTTGGGATGGGTTGGGGACAGACGGGAGCCCATAGAGGTGGTAGAAGGAGCGGTCTTCAGGAGGGGTTCACCACAAATTCCCACTGCGCTGTGACGTCGATCGTAATACCTGTATCTGAGGTAAGCGATACCATTTCAGGGCCCTTGGGAATGATTGAGGCCACTGCGCCGAAGCCGGAAGGAACGGAGCTGACTGCTTGGAGTATTCTCAAGGAAACCTTCTGGTCGGCAGAAAAGCATCGCGTCGTTGGAATACCCTCCTCTTGCAGGAGGTTCTGCCTCGAGGTAGTCACGTTCTCGGCAAAGTAAGAGCACACTTCTTCAAGACCAATGCGGCCCAAATGCCGTCCTTTCCAGGGAGCGCTGTGCCGTCCCCCATTGGATATCCACATCACGGTAGCAGGAAAATCGGATGGATTTTTGAGGGAGAACCATACGTGATCCCCTAGAACCGCGGCGGTCCAGGCGAACGGTTGCTCCGGGGTGGCATTCTCGTTCACAATCATGGCGAGGTCCTCGAAGCCCTTCCTGGTTGGGTAGCGGGTGAGGTCGGTGGTTACAGCGGTTGCAGGGGGCTTGGGTGAGCGTGGAGGTGCATCCGCGAGTGCCACCTCTTGGAGATTGCTGAAACGGGCGCCGGGCACGAGCGTCTGGTATTCGTCTGCTGCCGGATCAGAAAAAAGGCCGGGACTGACCGAGCCCCAGCGGAAGGGCGATGTTGTGATCCGGCCCTCTCCTTCCTGAAGATGAGAACAATCCAGGATCGGGTGGTTCCCGTAGCTGAAATTCCCGTTAAGTCCCGAGATAAGATGCTCTGAGTAGATCGCGGCATGACCTGGCCGCAGGCGAATAATTTTTTCGACCCTCCCTCCGACGTCATCAGGCTCAATTGCGAGGTGAAGGAGGGTTTTCTCATGTCGAATAAGGTGCCAGTCTGCGTTAGCGGTATCTCCATGGGGAGCTCCCTCGTCCTGTGGTCCAAAGGGAAGGCAGAAAAAGTCCCCGCGCAGGTATTTCAGGAGATTGGGCGTGTCGCTCTCGAGCTCGTCCGGTCGCCACGGTGCCAGAGCGAAGGGCGCAAAGGGCCTCTCCCCTGAGTTAAAGGTCACAGGCCCCATCATCCCTCCAGTCTGTGTGACCGAGAGGGTCACGGAGTCCGATGCCATTTCGTAAGAGGGTGCCCCGTGTATTGAGTTCATGTGAGGCCCATCAGTAACAGGATGCCGAGGTGGGGTCAAAGCATCGGGGCGGTTGGCCGGAGGCCTTCGGAGTCAACTCTGGGTGCTTTTCAGACAGGTTCGGTAATCTCTGTTACCGTTTTTTGCCCGGAAAGCGTTTGCCTTGAAGGCGAGCCTCAATGTGGTTCGAGCACTGGCCGGTCGAGCGAATCTGATCGCAGCCGGCTTCAATACGAAGTGATTGTCTGACTGGACGAAAGCCCAGTCGCCGCGTGACACAGTCGTTGAGGACTTCCATATGATCATCCTCGAATTCAACCACTTTGCCACAGTCTACGCAGACGAGATGGTTGTGGGCGGGCTTATCGAGAAAGTTCGGGTCATAGGTGGTCTGCCCGTCGCCGAGGTCGATTTCCTGAAGAAGTCCTGCCTCGGTAAGGAGGGAAAGGGTTCGGTATAGGGTAGCCCTCGAAGTGCGGGCGTCGGTTCCTCGTAACTTTTCCCATAGCTCGTCCGGCGTAAAGTGCTCATCGCTGGAAAAAATGACGTCCACAATCGCATCACGCTGAGGGGTCTGCCTCAGGCCCTGGGCCCTGATGAAGGTGTTAAGTTTCTCCTTAATCTCCGAGGTCACGCATCCACTATGACACCAAAGGCGTTCAGGTGAATACGATTATTGGTATTTGTTCGCAAACGTGTCCTTGATGAGGGCTTCAGACCATGTTGCCTTGAGGTTGTGCGTTGGCTCGCTCTTGCTGCTTTTCTTGGCGTGATTTCATGCTCATCCACTGAGAATACTCTTGGATTCAGGCAGTATCACCTCCGGTCGCTGACTCTGGAGAGTGAGATGAACGCGCCGAGAGCGGAGCAATTGCGGCGTTTTCATGGTGCGGTGACTGCCGCGGAGAAACGCGATCGTCTCGGGTATTACTACAGCGTTCAGTGGAATGGACCTGCCGATGAAGCGAGTGGGCCCGTCCGAATTGTATTCCGTTACCGCCAGGCGGCGACAGGTAGTGCCATTCGTGAAATTGTGACCAAGGCCCCCGCAGCGTTACAGGGTATGGCAGAGTTCCGAGTCACGGGCCCTGCCTATCTCGAGGGGGGCCGCATTCTTTCCTGGCATCTGGGCTACTACCGCGGGGAGCGACTCGTTGAGACCAAGCAATCCTATTTGTGGGAATGATGACCGTGTGTGATTGACGGAAGAGGGTGCTCGTCGTATTCTGTTTCCCTAACTTCCACCCTTCAAGAATTGACAAAAGACTGTCTTGATGTCGGAGCCACTGATGGATTTGTTTGGATTCGTTTGAATGGGAAAGGCTCCTTTTCGACAAGTCCGGCCTTGAAGGGCTTTGTCGAGAGCAGGATGGAAGGTGGTGAGACAAACTTCGTCATCGACCTGCTGGACTGCCCCGCGATGGACTCCACATTTATGGGGACTCTGGCAGGTCTCGCGATGCGTCTGTCAAGAATTGGGGGAGGGAGAATGCACTTAAATGGGGTTTGTGACCGCAACCGACAGTCCCTTGAGGACCTTGGTCTGGAAAAATTACTGGAGATCGATCCTGACGACAGTGCGTGGCAGGGCCATGTTCAGGAGGTCCGGAAAACGCTTTTGCCCCTCAAGGAGCGAGATCCCGAGGGCCTGGATGCGGCGCACTTGCTGGAGGCTCACAGGAAGCTGTGTGAGGCCCGGGAGGAAAACGCGCAGAAATTCGAAGCTGTTCTAGATGCCTTGGAAAAGAGGGCCGAGGGTGGTTAGGGGAAGGTGACGAACCTGCGGATGGTAGATGCTCAGGGTTGACCGCTGAGGAGTGGCGGGTATTGGTCTCCCCATGCAACACGACTCTTCCAGCGAGGCAGAGAGCGATGAGCCGCTTCCTGAGAATGTTTCAGGGGAGGCTCCGGATGTAGGACAACCTGCTGCCGAGGAAGGAGGGGAGGGAGACGGCTCTGTGGTTGAGGAGGAGGTTAAGTTGGAGCCTACCCCTGAGCAACAGGCTGCCGAGTGGCGAGAAAGGGCGATCCGTTCAGCAGCGGATCTCGAAAACTTCCGGAAGCGAATGGAAAGAGAGAAGGGTGAAGCCCGTCGTTACGCCAACCAATCTCTCCTTGAGGAACTTCTGCCCGTTCTCGACAACTTCCATATGGGTCTTGATGCTGCTTCTGCCGATGCAGAGTCGATGATCTTTCGGGGAATGGAGATGGTTAAGAAGCAGCTGGATGATTTTCTTTCGGGCCAGGGAGTCGAAGAAATTCCGGCGGAAGAAAAAATGTTTGATCCTGCGGTTCACGAGGCGGTGTCGC
The DNA here is from genome assembly GCA_002729275.1 of Roseibacillus sp. Classification (GTDB taxonomy): domain Bacteria; phylum Verrucomicrobiota; class Verrucomicrobiia; order Verrucomicrobiales; family Akkermansiaceae; genus Roseibacillus_B. Next base: position 21,463 of record PBTP01000047.1, read on the forward strand.
AGGAAGATTGCGACACCTCCCCTGAGGGCAGTGTCCTGAGGGTGCTCAGACGAGGCTACCAGATGGGGGAGCGGTTACTGCGTCCCGCTAATGTTGTGGTGTCCCGAACGCCGCAATCTGAAGAACCTGCGGAAGAGATGGAGGAGCAATCATAGATGGGATCTACACGAGACTACTACGAGGTGCTTGGCGTGTCCAAGGATGCCGGTGCCGGGGAAATTAAGAAGTCCTATCGCAAACTTGCGATGAAATTTCATCCGGATCAGAACCCGGATGACCCTGAGGCAGAAGACAGGTTCAAGGAGCTGGGAGAGGCTTACGAGGTTCTCAGTGATGAGGATAAAAAGGCGGCCTATGACCGATACGGACACGCGGCGTTCAAGGCAGGAGGATCTGGTGGAAGTGGTTTTCGAGGGGGGGGATTCAATGACCCCATGGATATTTTCTCGCAGGTCTTCGACGGAGCCTTCGGTGATTTTTTCGGAGGCGGTCGAGGTCAGGCAAGGGACGGGCGGAAGCGTGGTAGCGATTTGCGCTACAATCTTGAAATTACTCTGGAGGAAAGTGCCCGGGGAGTTTCCAAGGCGCTTGAACTTGAAAAGTTCGTCAGCTGTGAGTCCTGCAGAGGATCGGGGTCGAAGGGGTCAGGGGGAGCTCAGACCTGTGCCACGTGCCAGGGGCTTGGGGTTGTGGAGCAGAGAATGGAGGGGTTTGGTGGAATCTTCAGGAAGCAAGTGGTTTGCCCGGACTGTGATGGTTCAGGGCAGGTAATTTCTGATCCTTGTCCTGAATGCAGGGGACAGGGAAGGCTCGAAAAAGTGGATCGCACTCAGATCGAAATCCCTGCGGGTGTTGATCATGGGACCCGGCTGCGGTCGAGTGGCAACGGTGATGCTGGGGTGCGTGGAGGCCCCTCGGGGGACCTGCACATCGTTCTCCACCTCAAGCGTCATGATGTCTTTGAACGACGTGGAGAGGATCTTTTCTGCGAAGTGCCCGTCTCGTTCGGAACCGCAGCCCTCGGAGGGGAGTTGGGAGTTCCCACTCTTGAGGGTGCGGCTTCAATTAAAATTCCTACTGGGACCCAGGGGGGCACAATCTTTCGCCTGAGAAATCGGGGGATTAAGGATATCAGCAGTGGAAGAAAAGGAGACCTGAACGTCGAGGTTCGGGTTGAGGTCCCGACTCGCCTTAGCGGCGAACAAAAGGAGAAGCTGGAAGCATTCACGGAATCCATCGGAGAAGAGAACTCGCCCATGCATGAGGGCTTTCTTGAAAAGGCAAAAAGGTTTTTCAACCTCTAGACGGGTGAATAATCCATCCTGTCTGACAACACCCTGCGAGTATGGATAGGTTTTTTGTGGCAGAGGGGGGCTGGGGACGCTCCAGAGCGCTGCTTAATCCAGAGGAGAGTCATCATTGCTTGAGGGTGATGCGCAAAAGCCCCGGAGATGAGATTGAGGTTTTTGATGGCGCGGGGCGCTGGGCAAGAGGGGCAATTACTGAGGGGAATGAACGGGAAGTCACGGTGCTGCTGGAAAAAGAGGGAAAGGTTCAACGGAAAGGTCCCTCCTTGTTCCTCGCGATTGCAGTGACCAAGGGAAAGGTTATGGACCTTATTATCCAGAAAGCTGTGGAGTTGGGTGTAGACCGGATACAGCCTCTGCTTACTGAAAACATGGCAGTTCGGTTGTCGGGGAAAAATCTGGAAGGTAAGCAGGAAAAGTGGAGTCGGGTGGCCATGGCGGCCTGCAAGCAGTGCGGGCAGAATCTTGTGCCAGAGGTGTGCCCTGCGGTGGCTTTTGAGGATGCCGTGGAATCCCGTGGTGAGGGGGTCCGGTTTCTGGCTTCTCTGGATGACAGAGCACGGCCGTTGAGGTCCGAGATTGAGGAACTGCCTGTGAAGGTGGGATCGGTAGAGCTCTTCATTGGCCCGGAAGGAGACTTTTCCCCTCCGGAGACCGAGCGAGCAATAGGAAGCGGCGTCCGCCCGGTAAGTTTTGGTTCCCTTGTATTACGGGTAGAAACAGCTGTGATTTACGGCCTTAGCGTGCTTGGGTATGAACTGCGGTGAAACATGAAGCTTCTTCAAAAGCTTGTGCATTCCCTTCTCTACCTCTAACTCTTCCGCGACGTGCTCAAGCGCCTTCGGCCCTACACACGCTACCTGCGACCAGTACGCTGGCAATTCATCGGTGCGCTGATTGCCGGGTTAATCTATGGGGTGGCCAGCGGTGCGGGAATTCCACTGATCCTGAAGGAGGTGCTTCCGAGAATCTGGGTAGAGGGCCCTGACCCGGTGCCATTTGGAGATCTCATCATGGTTGGAGTGATCATGGTAGGAGGAATGGGGATCAGATGTGCTTCAGAATTTGCGAATATGTACGGGATGGCCTACTGCGGCCAAAGAGTGCTGGAGGGACTAAGGACTGATACCTTCGCTCACTTGCAGAAACTATCCCTCTCTTTTTTTGAAAGGCGACGGAGTGGAGATACTGTCAGCAGACTCATTACGGACACCGAGGTGCTAAGGGCGGGTATCGTCACGGTGACGAATGACATCATCAAGCAGCCCTTTACCCTGATGGGGGCGGCTGGGGTTATTATCTACCTCTCCCTCCAGAACAGTCAGTTTGTCTTCATTCTGGCATTCCTGATCAGCGCGCCGGCCTGCGTTTTCCCGATCAGGTGGTTGGCCGGAAAGTTAAAGATACGCGCGAAAAAGTTGCAGGCCCAGGTGGGTGATGTTTCAGCCTACGTGACAGATAGTATTCAGGCCCCGAGAGAGATACGCGCCTTCAACCTTCAGGAGGGCCAGGTCAGTGGAATGAGAAGGAGAGTCCGGGAGTTGATGAAATGGCAGCTCAAGGTCCTCAAATACGAGCGCTCCGTGGCTCCACTGGTAGAGTTTGTGGCCACGATCAGTATTGCCGTTGTCATCGTCTATGCGGGGAGAAATTCGGTGGGCATTCAGCAAATGGTCCCTCTTCTTGGAGCGCTTTATTTCTGCTATGAGCCGGTAAAGAAGCTCGGCAAGATAACCACTCATCTGAAGAGCATGGAAGCATCTCTGGATCGTCTGGAGGAAATTTCGAAGGAGGAGCCCGAAGTCCTCGACCCGAAGGTTCCAGTCGATTTGCACAATGTTGAAGGTGAGATCGCCTTTAACGAGGTCTCCTTCGCCTATGCAGAGGATTTAGTGCTTAAACGGGTGACGGTTAAAGCCGGGCAGGGAGAAGTTATTGGGATTGTGGGACCCAGCGGGGCGGGCAAGACCTCTTTTATCAACCTCCTCCTGCGTTTTTACGATCCGACCGAGGGAGTGGTCTCGATTGATGGACATGACCTTCGGACTCTTCGGCAAGAGGATCTCCGCGATGCCATTGCCTTCGTTCCACAGGAGCCGTTGCTCTTCAATGCCTCTGTAAGGGATAACATTCTGGTTGGCCGCCCTGATGCCACGGATGAAGAGATCTACAAGGCTGCGGGTCAGGCACGCGCGCACGATTTTATTACCGCCATGGAAAATGGGTATGAAACATTCATAGGGGAAAAGGGAACGCGCCTTTCCGGTGGGCAGCGGCAGAGACTAGCCCTTGCCCGCGCCTTCTTGCGGAAGGCTCCGATTTTAGTGCTTGATGAGGCCGCCTCCGCGCTGGATTCCGAGAATGAGGCACTCGTCCAGCAGGCTGTTGTTGAGCTGGCGCAGGACCGAACGGTTTTTATCATCGCGCACCGGTTCAGTACCTTGAGCGTCGTCGATCGTATTCTCGTTTTTGAAGATGGTGAAATTGTCGGAGATGGGACGAATGAAGAGCTTGAAAAAAGCTGCCAGCTCTACCAGGAGTTGAGACAACGACAGAAAGTGGAATAAAGCCCAAGAGCAGGCACGTCATTTTTGGGCGCTGGATATCAATGCTCTCAATTTCAGAGGTAAGTCTCGCCGAGGGGGGGCTCATGCATCCCAAGCTCCCGCGCCATTTCCATCCAGCGCTCCTCAGGGGGGAGATCGGTCGTAATTAAGACTGGTCGCCAGTTATTTCCTGACTGCAGGGTTTCAGGCAGGCTGTATATAGGTCCCTCATAGAGGTGGCCAAGCTCGCGAGCGGCCCACTCATCATCGGTCATGACAAGCGCGAGCGGAATATTTTTTGGGAGGAAGTGATCCTCGATACTGTGAAAGGCGTGAGCTAGGCCCGAGACCTTTGCTTCATGGCGTAGCCGCTCCCTCCCAAGCAGATGAAGAGCAAAGTCAGGCCGGGAAGCTTTCATCGCCTCGAGGGCCGGGAGCGTTTTTCGGAGCTCCGAGGGGTTATCTGGCAGCCTGATTAGGACTGAGAAAGGCCAGAGAGGGGTTTTCTGGTGCTGACTGAGGCGGAAAGGTCCCTTTTTCCCGGAAATCTCTAAAGGGCGTCTTCGGTCCAGGCGCCAGAGATCGTGCATCCAGAAGACGTCCACTATGGACTGGCTGGTCGCTTTTTCGAGGAGGGCAGCGATATGGGCAGTAGAAATCTCCTCGCCTTCTCTGGTTTCAGGTTCGTGAAACATGACCTCCCACTTCCCGGGAGATACGGTTCTCATCGAAATGCCCACCACTGGAGCGCCTGTGTGCTTGTGGATGAAGGCTGGTAGGGGCGACATGGACATGAGGCGGCCAAAGAACGGGACAATAGTGCCTGAACGCCCTGCCCTCTGGTCGGCAATTACTCCGAGGATTCCCTTGTCGCGGACAAACTTGATGGGAGCCTGATAGGATGTGAACTTGGAGAACATCTTCATCTGGTGATTAGATCTTCTCTTTCGAATCAGGGGATCAAGGTGGATGTTGTTGAGAGGCCGGTAGATCGCAGCGACCTTCCAATTCGGGTGGGATGCTCCGAGCCCCTGAGTAAGAAGTTCAAAGTTTCCCATATGCGGGGAAACGAGGATGACTCCCTTGCCCTTCTCGACAGCACGCTCAAGAATATCTAACCGATTGGGGATGATTGCAGACTGGACGAGAGATGAGGACAGCCGTCCTCCTTTGAGGGCGGTCAGAAAATTGGCCGTAGTATGACGGAAAACTTCACGGGTGAGGGTATCGATTTCGTCCTCACTTGTCCCAGGATCCAGCGCGGTTCGCAGGTTGTTGCGGACGATGGGCCAGCGAGAGCGGAAGAGATAACCCAAGAAGGAAAGGCTGGCGCCGATACGCCAGAGGGATTCCATCGAGAACAGACCGACAAGGCGCTCGACGACGAGAAAAGCAGTATATTCGATTCTCCACTGAACCCTTTTGAGGGTTTTCGCCTTCTTCTTCGCCATCATGGCTCAGTAAACATGCGGTAGCGCCGCCGAATGAGAGGCAGGCAGTAGCCGATTGTGCCGAGGAGGATGAAATAACAAGCCAGCAACTCGAGGTAGCCTCTGCATGTCGGGGGAATGTCCGGGTTGTATTCCTGTCCAAGGGATGCCTGCCAGAATGCTTTTGATCCGAACACTCGCGAGAAAGCGTAGTTCAGGATCAGGGCTGCGAGAATAAACCCTGAGGCAGGGTGGCGGGAGGCGAAGCCGATAAAATGAAGAGTTTCCCTTCTGCGGCGGAATAGTGTTAGCCCAGTCCAGACAAGGATGGGAATCATAAGATACTCATGCTTGAGAGGGTGAATATTGTCATCGATGGCTCCACCGATCTCGGCGATCAGGAATGCGATGGTCAGAAATCCCAAGGAGCGGTAAACCGCTCGGAAAGGTCCGGCATGAGGGGCGGTGGCAAACAGGAGCGCTGCGGAAAATGCGAGCAAGGCTGATTGCAGCGTTTCTACCACGCTGTCTTCCATGGGAACACTCTTCTCATCGGGAATCCAGGCAGGAAACAGAATCAGGACCGCGCCAAAGCCCATGGTTAGAGCGATCAGAATGGTGCGTAGCCAGGAGGGTGGATTCGGGGAGAGCTTTGGCACGGAGACCTCGTTAAGAGTGGGACAATAGCCTGACAGGAGGCGTAAAGACAAGCCTCCCGGTTTTTTCCATCAGATCCTTGGGATGCGTGGAGAAAAGCCTGAGGCGAATAGGCCCATTCAGAAGAGCGAGTTTCCCTCAGGGGAGAGGAGTCAGATTTCTTCCGCTTGGAGGTGAGGGGAGATCAACCTTTCACGTCAAAACAGAAGACAAGATCCTGATCGCGGAGGTAGAGTTTCCCGTTTACAACCACGGGGTGAGTCCAGACTTTTCCACTGGTGCCTTCCCGCAACTTGGTCTTACGGGGCATGGGAAACCGTCCAAGCTCCTCGAAACCATCAGGCGATGCCTTAGCGAGAAAACATGAACCTTCAGATTCATCGATGCATACCAACATGCCATCCACATAATGCACGGCCCCCTTGCTTTTGCCTTCGCCTCGCTCGCTCCAAACCTGCTCTCCGGTCTTGAAGTTCTGGCAGACCAGCCCGGGCCCATCCGAGAATCCGTAGACGTATTCCCCTACCTTGATAACCCCTCCGTGATGATTCTTCATAACCTTATTGGACCATACTTCCTTGGCTTCATCGCCGCTGATATCTACGAGCTTGCAGCCGACCCCATAGCCCGAACTGATATAGACATGGCCCTCTGCATAGATGGGAGTGGGAATAACAGCAGTTCGTCCGGGCCATTTTGTGCTCCAGAGGAGTTCTCCGGTATCGGCTGATACGCCCGCCAGTTTTTTCATGAAAAGCTGAACGTATTGCTTCTTTCCGTTCACTTCCGCGACGATGACGGACGAATACTGGGCGGCATCCGTTAGATCAGCACTTTGCCAGATTGTCTTACCAGTCTTCTTGTCGAGAGCGATGATAGCCCCTTTGTCGCCTCCGGGGGTGACGATGAGCTTGTCGCCATCAATCAGAGGAGATTCCGAGTAACCCCAGCCGGGGATCTTTCCGCCAAAGTCCTCGACGAGACTGACGCTCCATTTTTTTTCACCCTTGTCGGGAGTTATGCCGCTGACATCTCCATTGGCATTCATGGCGTAGACCATGCCGTCATCAACGGTGGCTGCCCCGCGCGTTCCTGCGCCCCATCTTGTATTGTATCCTTCCTCGGGATCTGTGCCGATGGTGCTGGCCCAGACCTCCTCGCCAGTTCCGGCGTCAATACAGATCACCTCGGCCTTTCCTTTTCGGCTGCCGGTGAAATAGAGGCGGTTGCCAACCACTGCGGGGCAACTGTAGCCCTTACCGCAATCCTCGAAGGCCCACACGAGCTCAGGGCCCCCTTCAGGCCATTTGGCCATCGAGGTCGTGTCTGGAGAATGTCCATCCCGCCGGGTGCCTCGCCAGCTCGGCCAGTCATTTGCGAGAGCTCCACCTTTATCGGAAGCGCCCTTGGCGAATGCGATGTCTTCCTCAGTGAGACGCGAAAGGGGAAGGCTGACTACGTCGCCATTGGCTCGTCGAACCTTAACTGCATCCTTGGTGAGCTCAACGAATTCTCCTGTCAGGGTTCTCCCGGAGGAAGCGTCTTTCCAGACCCTCGGACTAGCAAGGGCTGATGATGCAGCGAGGAGAAGGCTGAATGCGGTGAGTAGTGCAATAGACTTGGTGTTCATAACGAAGGGATTGTGCGCTGGACGATCCAGAGTTGTGGTCAGGCTGCACGCAAATGCGGATCTTCTCAAACTCCAATTACTGTTTGTAGTGCAAAATAACTACCAGCACTGATGATGTGGTCTCACGTCCCCAATGGAAGGTGTCAAGAGAGCGGCGTAATGCTCTCGACCCTTGTTGATCAGGGACGTGCTGGAGCTCAATTTGCCAGCTCCACGACCCGGAAGTAAGCCTCAGCCGGTGCTATACCTGGAAGGGTGCCCGTGAGCTCGGAGTCAAAATCCGTGGCTCGGCTTGCCCTCCCTACATCACTCCATGACCGCAGGTCGGTCGAGAATTGCAGTTGGTATTGCTTCCCGATCTCCGCGCCAAAGCCAATTCGAGCCTCGCCTGCCGGGGTGAAAGAGGCGCTGGTCACCTGCAAATAGCTTTCTCCGCGGGTGTCGCGGAGGCGATGGATAGCACCTGTAAAGAGGGAAGCGACGTAGAGATTCCCGCTCTCATCTTCACCAAAGGAGGAAATACGCAGGGAAGTCTCGAGGAGCTGGCGATCGACCCAGCTGCCTGAGGGATCCTGCTGGAGGCCCCAAATCCTTCCGGAATTGTAATCTCCAAAAAAATAAATGCCTTTCATTCGGGGGTGCTCTTGGCCCCGGTAAACGTATCCTCCCGTGATGGAACTGCCGGCATTGTGATCATATTCGAACACTGGATCGGTCGAGGTTCCTTTTGTAATCTGGGTTCCGGAGTTAAAGGTGTTGAAGCCCTCAATTCTGCGCCATTGAAAATTTTCTCCACCGGTGCTGGAAGCCGGGACAAAGTTAACTTCTTCCCACTCATACTGTCCCACGTCGGCGATGTACATGTCCCCAGTCTTCCGATCAAAAGACCAGCGCCATGGATTACGCAATCCGAAGGCCCAGATCTCATCCGGGACTTGGGGATCAAGAAGGAAGGGATTGTCTGCCGGAACAGCATACGGCGATCCGGGATCAGGGGAGCCTTCCACATCGATCCGCAGCATTTTGCCAAGAAAAGTGTCATTAGCTTGCCCGTTTCCGGTAGAGCCATGCACGTCGCCAGCTCCCCCGCCATCTCCCATTCCGATGTAGAGAAATCCATCAGGGCCAAAATTAATCTGCCCCCCGTTGTGGTTTGGTTCCGGCTGGGGGACCACCAAGATCACTTCCTCGCTCGCTTCCATTCCATCGTCCGGGTTTGTTGGGCTTACCGTGAAACGGGATACCACAGTGGATCCACGAGGTGATGAGCTGCTGCTGATGTAGTTAACGTAGAAGTGTCCATTGGTCGCATATCCGGGAGAGAAGGCGAGCCCAAGCAGGCCACGCTCGTCGCCACCGCTGTCGTTGGTATTCACGCTGGAGCGCAGATCAAGAAAGGTGCGCAGAGCACCTCCTTCCCAGATTCTGATGCGTCCGCCCCGTTCGACAATGAACAGTCTTTCGCTCTCGTCTGGAGCATGGGTGAGGGCCACTGGACTACTCGCGGTGGTAATTGGGGTGCCAAGTTGCAGGTCAGGCCACACGGGGGGCAGTGTGTCGGTTGCGATCAGGCGCGGTAAGATGATAAAGTCGCTGCTTGTGGCTCCATCATTCAACCCATGGATGGCGAGTATGTTTGAGCCATCGTTGAGCAGGGATATGAACGAGCTGAGGTCAAACTGCTCGAATTCGAGGGCCCGCGCATCAGAGTTGTTTGAGCTCGCCGCTGAGGAGGAATTGAGTTGTCCGGGTGCATTGGCTGAGGCAACGCGGACTCCGTTCAGGTAGGCGACAAAGCCATCATCGTACTTCATGTCCAGAAGTAGAGTCTGCGTAGATTCCAGAGCGGCCCGGTCGACGGTAAAAGGGATCCGGATGTAGGCGGTCGTTGAACGGTTCTGCATCTGCGCTCGCAGATCGAGCCCAAGCAGCGCCGAGTAGCTGGTGGCTGAGTTCGGGCTGGTCTCGTATCCAACGCCAGTTGTGCCCGGGATCCAGCTGGCGGCATTGGGAGGGGAGTCCACGTTTGTCCACTCCGCCACCGACAGGCTGTTTCCTCCGTTTCCTGCAGTAGGCACGAGCGCAGTAGCGTTCGGGGCTGGGCTGTCATCGAGGAGGGTGGTCTCTGCGGCAGAGAGCGGCAGAATAAGGGCAAGAAGAGGGAGTGAGGAAGAAGCGGGGAACTGAATCTTCATGGGATGCTACTATCAGCTCGATCGGAGAAATTGCCATACCGATTTTGGGTAAGGGCGGAGCCGGGTATTTTGCGTGGCGCGCTCCAATTAATTCTGTCCGGCATCGGCCTTCGTGCCCTCAAAGGCCCCTCAGACTCTCGGCTTGTCATACCCCGGATGAGAAGGCACCCTTCCGGCCCCGCCCCGGTAGTTCAATGGATAGAACAAGGGTTTCCTAAACCTTAGATAGAGGTTCGATTCCTCTCCGGGGTAAGTGGTCAAATCCTGGGAAATTTTCGCGCTTTTACCCGCGTGCCTCGGGNCAGCGACTTTGAGTCTCAGTGCTCGCCTGTTTCGTCAATGTTCGCGGATCGTGAGAGCCTTTACTTCCAAGATAGTGTGCTTGCCGCCGTGGCAAAGTTCGAATCCGATTGCGCCTTCAGCGGGCCCGTCCTTGTGCACGATATCGATCGTCTTCACTCCATTGAGCCAACCCTGCAGGTGGGGTCCTTTGGTCAGGATATACCAGTGATTCCATCCGCCATGCTGGACGATATTCTCCGCGTGATGCTGTGGAAAGCTTTGCAGCATCCCAATTCCGCCCTCTTCCCACAGGCAACCCCAGTAATTCGACCCCATGTCGAACTGATACCCCGGTGCTTCCTGTGCCGACTTCGGTCGGAGCCGGACGCCGACGCCCGAGTTCGCTCCAGAGCCGGTCATCTTCACTACCGCATGCAGTTCGAAGTCGCGGTAATCCTGTCTCTTCGTCCATGCAAAATGGTAGTCGCCACCTTGGGATTCGCCGCGCAGGACGCCGTTTTCCGAGAGTTTCCAATACTCTTCCTCACCCCTCCACGCGTCCCAGCTTCCAAGAAGATCGACCCACCCTTCGCCCACCGGTGTTCCCTCGATCAGCTGTCCCTCCTCCGGTAGGCTGACCTCGAGATCGTTGAAGAGCTTCGTTATCCGCTTCACCGTTTCATCCACAAGCACTTTGCCGCCGGCGGGACTCACCGGACATGTCTCCGGTATCGCGCTGTATCCACCACCTGCGATCGCTTCCGCAGTCGGAAGGTAGTAGGCAGGCCCGGCAAGTTGAACGACACAGGTCATCTGCGCATCACTTCGTGCGACCATCCGGAGTCCATACTCGGTGAAGAGTTCGAACTGGTTCGTGCAGACCGCGACATCGCCGATCCGCAGGACATGGATTTCGGTCGGATAGCAGCCATCGGTGCTCTTCCGCAGGTTCTCCTGGACTTCCAGGGTCTGCGCCCGCCACGAAATGGGACGTGCCAGGGCGTTGGCCCTATCCGGATGGCTCTTTAGATCATCCACGAATCCGTCATGCGCCGTCTGGATGCCCGCAATCTCATCCTCACTCAGCTTCCATCCCGGAAGCCGGATTTGATCGCTGCGATGTTCGAGCGCGATATCGCCTTCGCGCTCCTCACGAACAAGCGCGTAAACATCGAGAACTGAAGCGACAATTCGCCGGGCGCACTCCTCGACCCACCCGTTGCTGCCGCGCAATTGAAGCATCCGGTTTTCAGCATCCCCATGGAGGCGGGGTCCCGGCATCTGGTCGCCGGACGCGCCGCACCAGCAGAGCACCGTGAGTGCCTCGCCGAATTCTTTCTTCAACTGTTCGCGCACTGGGTGCCAGAAGTCCGCACTGATCTTCCGATTTCCCGGAGCCACCTGCGCCGGGCACCACGAGTTTATCGCAATGGCGATCGGATGGCCTCTCGAGTCAAAGAAAAACAAGAGGGGCATGCCCCGGTAGACCGCTCCTTCCGGCCCCTTGTAGTCTGGAGTCCGCATCTCTCCGAACATTTGCCCACGCCCGCTGAGATAGGCGGTCCTCCGGTTAAACCCTATCTCCGCTTCGCCGAGACCCCATGCCATGCTTCCTGCACGCATGTTTGCGCAGGCTGCTACGATGGCCTCTGAAACCTGCTTCGCGAAGAATTCGATGTAGCTTCCCACTGTCATCACGCCATCCGGAATGATGAAATTGTCGCGCATGACGACGGGCGCCTGATGTGTGTGGGTCGTGCTGATGAAGATCTTATTGGTGTCGATCTCAGGAAGCGCCTTTCCCACCTGCGTGCGGACCGCGTCCAACATCTCCCANGGCAGGTGCACGAGATCTGCNCTGACCATGATCGAGCGCTCCTGAATTTTGTCCCCCTCAAGCAATTCCAGCACGAGCACCTGTGCCATCACTGGTGAAGAAACACCATCCGATACCCGGAGCCCGAAATAACCTTCGAGTGCGACGGGATGGTCAGGCGTGATGGAGGTTTCCGCCGTCCCGATATGCAGTTGTGCGGCATAAGCCAGGGCGGCACTCAACCAAAGCGTAATGATGGTGATGGTTCTCATCGTAAGTTCGTTGCTCGGCGATTTATTCCGCTGGAAACCAATCTTCGTTCACGACGAATCCCCGATCTTTAATGTAGTCCTTTCGGTCCTCGTAGTAGTTCTCCAGTTTCGGCCGATCGAACCAGATCTCCTGCTCCTTCATAACCGAATGGTGAGACATGCCGATCGAGACCCANGACGGAATCTTTTCGAACTCTCCAGTTCGGCATCCATAAATGGCGAGCAGGGCGAGAGGTTCGGTGATGTTCAGAGGGACGACTTTGGGTCGATCGTAATCCAGCTGATTACTCCCGAACTGCTCTCTNATCATTTCCTTCACTGTAATTCCCTCGTGGGGCGACTGCTTGAATTCCTTCAGAGCTGGGAAGTTCTGTTTCCGGTTCGCTTCCACAACAAAAAGACCACTCTTNGGATCTTGGCGGCGCTGGATGATTTCCCTGCCGAGATGCTCCATGAATCTCAGAGTTTCCGGTGCGCGGGTCACGCGGTAGATCTCGGAGAGCCCAAACACGTAGCCGTCTTCCACTTGGGCTTGCGCGCCGTAGTTGAAGGCCGGAGTGGCNCGACTGTTCTCCCCAATATCTCCCAGCCCGGCTCCCCGGTAGAGATCTCGCAGAAGTTTCCAGTAGTGAGCTTTTGATTCGGGTGAACTACACAAACGAAANCCTTGCGCCACGGCGGCAAAGAATGCNGGGGTGACGGGTCGATGCCGGAATGAGCCNCCGGGTTGGGCNCCCCATCCNTAAAGAGTTGCTTCCTCGGTGAACACGAGATCAGTCACGTCCTGTCCATCAAGCAGAATACTTCTCAGATGGTGAGCCTCTGGGTCATAGGCCGCCTGCATGTAGTTGAGAATCCACTGGTCTACATTTGCGTGAACCTTCCTCACTTCATCGTAGCGATCATGCTTCTGGGCTTGCTCGATAGTGCCAAGGACGCCGAGGGCGTGGATTGGCACGCTGTTGACCCAACTCGAGATGATGACCCGGGCCTCATTTGCATTCGANTCAGGATAGGCATCGACGTAGGTCTCAAGCCCGCGTCGGTAGAACGGGGGAGGGTAGAGCATCATGGGCCANACTCCTGTTTTTTGGTCGCTCTTCGCCGCGACTACCTCAAGGATTCGATTCGCCCAGATTCGGGCTTTCACGTCGTCCTCCANGCAGCCGAGGGTNAAGCCGCTGTAAGCTAGATCGTAGGCAAGGCCAATGAAGGANAGNTCGCCGCCCTGAGTAAACTCAGGAAGATCTGCGACTTCTCGGACAGGGCGATTCCAGACTTTCGTAACGTCGACCTGAGTATTAAAGTTTGCGTGACGATTATACCGCATTGAGTGCCAATTCCGAACGNAGGATTCCCATATGCCCTTGATAAATCTGGAAGTTTTTTCGGGAGAGACGTCATAGAAGAACTCATAGAACGGGAATGTGTCCTGGAGTTCAAATTGTTCGCTTCCTCTGCCGTCGCTATAGGCCTTCCCCTCGACCAGATCGATCGACATATGATTTCCAAAGGCCAGTAAACCGCTACGGGGGTAAATGTAGTCCTCAAACATGCAGATCATGGAGTCCATGACTGCCTCTGAGTATCTGGGGTCCCCTGTGAACAGGCTCATGGAAGCGAGGAACCTCANNAGATTCTGGGATCGCTCAAATCGCGAGAGAACCATGGGGTGATTTGGGCCACCCTGAGATGGTTTTAGCCATCCAATTGTGCCGGGCGCCTTCAGGGTTTCCCGATGCAGATGCTGCACGAAAATTGCGGATTTTTCGGCCCCGTAATNATCCCGTCCATGCTTAATGGCAGTGTCCGCAAATTTCTGTGCTGCGGAGAGGAATTCGTCTTCNTTGATTGCTCTCTTTGAGAGCTTCTTTTCTCCCACCCAGTTCTGATGGATTCGCTTTCTNGCGGCGTCTCGATTTACTTTTCGATCCAGCCGTNCATCTTTGGTCAATGGTCCTGGCTTAATGAACTGGGCCTTGTGGGTCGAGGTAGGCAGGGGAAGGGTCTCGAGCTGTTTTTTATCGGTGATCAACCGGATCCCCTGCAAAACAACGCTAGANTGGTTTTCTTCCGGGTTGCGGTTGGCGACAATGTGGTAACGGCCCTCCGCTCTCTTATTGATGCCAAAAGTGGTGACTGGGACAATATCCCAGAAGAAGACGCCTTCTTGGTCGCCGACAGCCGGATGAGTGCGGACCGTNTCGGCGCCGTTGACGCTTACCTTCATGGAGCGGTTAGAGCCGCGACCCGGATTTTCCTTACAGAGCCACATGAATGCCAGTGAATGCCCCGGGTCAGGATTAACATTTATATTGAGCTCCAGACCTCCTCCCGAAACAAAGTACATTGGGTAGCCATTGAAGAGAGAGATGTCCTTGTGGTCTCGACTGAAATGAATCCAGGCGAGGGGGTCTGAAGAAGCATCTTCAGCGGACGTTGTGGCGCCTAAAGAGAGGATATAAAGACCCGCCGCAAAAAGTTTCCTGAAGGTGCTTTGAAGACAGGAGTTAAAGTGGAGGTTCATGCTGAAAAAGATCAGGGATAAAGTCTTTGCTAGCCGGTCAGGAGGAAGCCGCCTCCAGTGTCAGGACGTTAAAATTTCTACTCGAAGGAAAGGTTAAGGCTTTCGATTGCCGGTTTGGATTTATTTTCGGTGGTATCAGTGAGCTTGAGTTCAATCTGGAAGCCGTGCCCAGGTGGTAGATCTGAAACGTCGAGTTCGGCCGGGGTGCGCTTCACTTGCTTGGAAAACCCCTCGATATAGTCATAGCGTTCTCTGATCTCGCTCCATTTGCTCCAGGTGTCGATCCTGCTATCGTTATTAGTGTCTACTCCGACGCGGGCCTCGACGGATTCCACCCAGGGGCCCGGGCTGACGTAGTCGGTGCGCTGCTGGGTCGCGAGGTAGAACTGGCCCTCGGCGAAACAGACATCGGGATCAGGGTGGCCATTTCCAATCTTATCGCACCAGGTGAATTGCTGGTCGATGGAAGGAGAAGTGAACCAGCCCACCGCCATCTGGTGCCCGCCGGCGGGGTCGTAGTCCCCGAAGAGGTAATACTGGCCTCCGATGCAGATGGCCGCCCAGTCCCCGTAGGCTTCCTGCTCAGGCTGATGAATCTCATATTCNGCAATGTTAGAGGGAAAGCGCTCAGGGTCTTCCTTCATCCAATGGGGNTGCTTGTAGGTGGCCACCTTGCCGGTGGGCTTAGTNCGGTTGTCGACCGCNGGGGGGCCAAACTTGAATCCGTTNAGTCCGTTACNGCTGACAGCATGCCCAGCGAGGGGGGAATCCCAAGAGCGCTTGTTGGCGGAGATGGGGCTCCAGTCCTCGATGATGACGTGCATCTTGCCGTCGAGATCGCGGATGAAGCCAGCATCGGACCCGTGGGAGGGATCGGCTACTGCGAGACCCATGTTCTTGCCGGGCTCACCATCGGTGAGATCTGCATCAACGTAGACATGCGGGTCCTGGTCGTTGGGAAAGTCGTAGTAGATGTAGGCCTTGCCATCGACCCATTCGGCACTGGTCACCCACTTTGAAAACCCNTCGGTGACGGGGCCGTGATGAACCCAGGTCTTCATATCGCGGCTTTGCCAGGCATGATAGCCGCCTCTTCCCTTCTTCAGTCCACCGGGGGCATTGTACTGGTTCTCGTCAGGGGTGGTCATGAGTGGGATGTCAAAGTCCTTGAGCTTCGCGGGTTCCGGCGTGAAGGATGCTTCAGGCTTCTGGCCCTTCTTGCGCTTCGATTGCAGGCCGCCATAGCGGCCGAACATCCAGTAGTTTCCCGGTCCGACGGTGAGCAGGACCGGGGCGTCACGCAGGTTGGCAGGCCCCAGATTTTCGATAGGATTCCAGTTCTGCCAGATGGCGGACTGTCTGATGAGTAGAGAGGAAGCGGAACGCTTCTGGTCGAACTTGTAGACCTTGGTCCTGATCGTGCCGATCTTGCTGGTGGGTTCTGCCATCCCGTTGCGGACCGTGATGCCCTCAGAGGCGATGATGGATTCCTTCCATTCGGCCTCAGAGGCGATGGCAAGTGGATTGGCGGCAAAGAGGGACTGGGCCAGAGGGAGGGCAAAGAGGCTGACTGCTATAATTTTCATGAGATCGTGTTGAGTCAGCTCACTTCTTCTGCTTTCCGATCAATTCGGTCATTGCCGTGGCGAAGGAATCTCCCAGTCTTGCAAAAAAAGTGCCACTACCGAGGTAATGATAGGGGCGATCGCTACCGATAGCGCGCCACACGGCAAAATTTTTGGCCCATCCCTGATCGAAGATGGCTCGAGCTCCCAGGTCGTAAACCTGATAGCTCTCGACCGACAAGACGTTGTCCTTGAATTCCGGTGCCTTGGCCGCCTCTCGCTGGGCCACTGAGACAGCGTTCTTGTCCACGCCTTCCTTGGTCATATTAGTGCCGAGAACACCGATCACAAAGGGCATAGCCAGGGTGTCATATTCTTTGCGCACGTCCTTGATGAAGTGAATCATCATGTCGCGGTAATTCTCTCGGAATTCATCGGAGAACTGATCGTTGAAGCCCTGGAACCACACGAACCCTGCCATTTCATGTCCGGCGG
>PBTP01000010.1 GCA_002729275.1 Roseibacillus sp.
CCCTGACCGACGACGCACCTGCTGATCCAGCCTCCTAGCCCTAACCCAGGCAGATGGCCATGTCCGAACCAGATCAACAGATACCCAAAGAACTCCCAGCAAGCAAGCCGCCGGCCATGACGCGTTGGCTCCTGCCCCTTACCGCTCTTGCTGTCATGCTCGGGGTCGGACTCCTTCTCCACGCAAAACTACGTAAGGAGATCTGGCCTTACTTTACCGACGACCAGGGAACCCGGGTGGAAGTGCAGGACGGTAAGGAACGATATGTCCTCTGGCAGGATCCCAGACAGAACCTCTTCGAGGAAGCAGGGTCCACTCAGGAGCCAGATCCCGTCAACCAGGCCTCTGGCCGTCTCGAGGCGGCCTTCTCTCCCGATGGCGTCAGCATGATCCTGGTCCGGACCAATCCCGAGAACAGCCAAGCCGACCTCTACCAGTCGACCTGGAACGGGAGAATCTGGACCCGTCCTGCCGGCCTAACCTCTCTCAACACGGAATCCAACGAGCGAGGGCCTGCCTTCTCTCACGACGGAAGATATCTCTATTTCAGCTCTGATCGCGCGGGTGGCCAAGGAGGTGATGATATCTATGTGGCCCGCTGGAATGGCCGGGAATGGACCGGGGTGGAGCCCCTCGGAACCACGATCAACTCCCCTGCCCGGGAAACCGGGCCCGCTCCCACGGCTGACGGTAAGCGACTGTACTTCTCCTCCAACCGTGCCGGTGGAAATGATATTTTCGTGTCGCAGCGCATAGAGGAAGCACCTCTTGAGGTTTCGCAATCTGATGGGGAACAGACCCCTGAAGCCGATAACGAGAAGGTTTCCACACAACCGGAGAATGCCCTAACGGACTGGTCTCCTCCACCCCTTCCCCTCTTCAGCAACGCAGAGACGGCTGGCCATCTCAACTCCAGTGCCGAGGACCTTCAGACCGCCCTTACCCGACGCGGAGATCATGTCTTCCTCGCCTCGGACCGTGACCGTAGTAATGAAATCGGGTTCGGAGTCTACTTCAGCCGTGTGATTGACGGGGAGGCTCTTCCTCCCGAGCGGATTGACCTCTACCTCGATGGGGGAAGCGTTACCGATCCCGCGGTCCGCATGGAGGGATTCGACCTTCTTTTCAGCACCAAGCCCGGAACCGAGGCAGAAAACGAGGGATTCAAACTTTACCGGTCCACGACCCGGGAGGTGATTGGCTACACCAACCTTGACCAGTGGGAATCCTTCAAGGAGCTCATGAGGGGCATTGGCTGGTGGATCCTCCTTGGCCTCCTCGCCCTTGCCGCTCTTCTCTACCTTCTGGAAAGCTGGCAGGACCTCACCAACCTGTTCCACAAGTGCCTGGCTGGATCGGCCGCAGTCCATCTCGTCATCCTCCTGCTTCTCATGGCGTGGCTGATCGCAAAGGAGGTTGGAGGTAATGAACCTCAGTCACCCGAAATCACAGTGAGCATCGAGGCGCTCATGGAGGAGGAAATTGCTCTTGAAAGCGAACCTGAGCAGGCCGAGATCGCGGAGACCAAGGAACTCGTGATGACGGAGAAGTTCGAAAGCGACTTTAAGATCCCCGTCTTTAAGCCACGGGAAAACACCAAGGTCGTTCCCGTTATAACCCAGACCTCCCGTTCTTCCCTTGTTCCCAGTGTCCGGCCTTCCAAACTCAACGAATCCGAGTCCGAACAGGAACAGACTCAGCCCACCAAGGAACTCACCGTTTTAACCGCTCTGCCCGAGACCTTCCTGCCCGAGCCTGAGGACCCAACTCTTGAAGAGGAGCAGGTCACCGACCAGCAACTTGCCGAAAAGCCCGCGGACCCCACGGACGCAGAATTTAAGCCCACCGAGTCGCTTGATCAGGTGCAACCCGAGCAAGCAAGGGAGCGCGCTATCGCGGACACCGCGGTCGACAACGAGTCCGAAGTAAAGGATGTCTCGCAAACCGATGCTGCGCCGGAGACGGCCGACACTGATGGCGACACCGTCAATCCACATCGTGGCCTCGAAGCCCTTGGCGCTCCTCCCGAACTCGATGGAGCTGGCGACGCGATTACCAACTTGCTCAACCTGCCTGGAGATGATCAGACTAATGACCCTCTCATCCCTGAAAAGCTGGCTACTCCCAAGAACGATCTTGATGCCCGGGCTATCACCAAGCTCATGACCAAGCGCCGTGGGAGACCCTCGCCTGAGACCATCGAGCAACTGGGAGGATCGGATGCCACCGAGCGCGCTATTGGCTCCGCTCTGGAATGGCTTGCCCGCAATCAGGAGGGAGATGGCCGCTGGGACATGCGCAAACATGGCGCCAATGGAGACTTCGATACAGCGGGAGCCGGACTGGCTCTCCTCTGTTTCTATGGCTGGGGAGAAACACACAACAAGGGGGGAAAGTATCAGGCCAACGTCAAGCGAGCCCTCGAGTGGCTTCTCAAGCAGCAGAAGGAGGATGGAGATCTACGGGGTGGAGGACGGATGTATTGTCATGGGATTGCTGCCATCGCCCTTTGTGAAGCCTACGGGTTTACCAAGGATCCGAAGCTGAAGGAGCCCGCCGAGAGGGCTATCGCGCTCATCGTCGCCTCCCAGAGCCTCAGCAAAGGTGGGTGGCGCTACAATCCTGCCAACGCACAGGGCAAGCCCAGTAACGACTCTGATCTTTCCGTGACCGCCTGGCAGTATATGGCTCTGCACAGCGCACGCCTCGCTGGTCTGGAGGTTTCCGACGAACCCTTCATACGGGCCCAGAAATACATGGTCTCGGTATCCTCGGGAACGCATGGCGGGCTCTACGCCTATACGGGAGGAGGCCCCAACCCCGCCATGACCGCCAGCGGAATGTTCTGCCGGCAGCTCGACCTCGTTCCTCCTACAGACCCCCGTATGGCTGAGGGCGCCGAATACCTCGGACGTCACAAGTTCAACAACAACCCGGATTACTATTACGTCTACTACGCCACCTTGGCTCTCTACCAGCATCAGGGGCCTGTCTGGAAGGAGTGGAACGACAAACTCAAGGATACCTTTCCCCGGATCCAGAACAAGATCGGCAACAATCGGGGGAGCTGGGATCCGGGTGGCCGGCATGCCAATGCTGGAGGCCGTGTGGTCTCCACCACCCTTTCGGTCCTCAGTCTGGAAGTCTACTACCGCCTCCTGCCCATGTATGGATTCCGGGGCGCAAGCGACCTACCTGACGCCAAGAAGAGAGGGCAGTAGAATAAGTCCTCACAGGGGCTTCCCCTGCATGCCCGCGACTATCGAACTTTGTGCTTAGTGCGCCTTGACCTTGATATTGCGTACCCAGAACGGCTGTCCGTGATCCTGAATCGCGATCTTCCCCTTCTCAGCCAGCTTCTTGTTGGGTCGCTTCTTACCAACAAGATCCATTCCATCCTGAACCTTCTTTCCGTTAAGAACCACGGTAAGCTTGTTGTTCTTGAGGGTCACCACCATCCGGTTCCATTCACCCGGCTTCTTTGCGGCATTAACAAGCGGACCCGCGGTCTGAATCACACCACCCAGATCGTGCGGCCCAAGCTTCTTCTTTCCGAAACAGTCGAGGATCTGCACTTCGAATCCGTGCGCGGTGGCATCCGACTCGTCATAGATGCGGAAATAGAGACCAGAATTGCCGCCCTTGGGGTGCTTGTACTCGAAATCAATGGTGAAGTCCTTGTAGTCCTCCTTGAGCCAGAGGTAAGACCCATAACGAGTCCAACCCCTCTCGCCCGGCCGAGGATCGAGGTAGAGGGACCCATCCTCCTGGATCTTCCAGTTTCCTTCCGTCTTAATATTGGAGAGGTCCTTCCCGTCATAGATGGTCTTGAACTCGTGGTGGTCGGCCAGAACACAGGTCCCGGGGATGAGAGCGGCGACAAGGGCGAGAAGAACTGGTTTCATGATTCTTCGAGCTAGCAACAAATCCGTGAGCCCCGAAAGCAGAAACTGCCACCCGATCCAATGACAGGGAGCGAAATCCGCTCTCTTCCTCTACCTTATTCTGTAACCCACGGGGGGTCTCATGGTCCGGATCGCCTTCATTCTGCTCACCTTGACTCTGTCCCTTGCCGGACAGGGAAAGCCTGCTCCATAAGCCCTCGAAGCGATTCCCTGGCATCCCCTTGCTGCAGCCCTGCCCCCGGCCACCATCTCCGGACCACCCACCAGCCTGACCTTCGACAGCCAGACCACCCGGACCCTCAAGGCCTAAGGGGAACTGCACGCAGGAGCCCCCCGGAAACAGAAAACCACTGCCAATTCCTGCTGGTCACCGTTCCCATCGCTCGCAAGGCCCTTGCCGGGATCAAGCCGATCTACGAGGTTTTCGAGGCCCCGGAACACCTTGAGTTCGTCGCCCACGAGGGCGGCCATGTGATCGAGGTGCTCGCCCTCTTAGCCTTCCTTGGGAAACACCTCGGACACGAGCAGTAGCTCGGCATCACCTCTAATTAGTGGTCTTGATTGCTATGTTGGCCCAGGGAACTCCGACGTAGTTACACATCGACAGTATATTTGCCAGGGAGAGGTGCTTGGACACCATGTGACAGCGGATCAGCACCTTGAGTTCGGGGGTTTTCTCGAACTCCTCGCTCATCCACTTGGCNAGACCTTCCTCGGTCACCAGCTTTCCCTTCACGATGTAAGCTCCGTTCTTGTGGATATTGACCGTTATGAGACTCCCTGTAATTTGAGCCGGGGTCTGGTTGGGCGACTCCACCGGAACCTCCACCACGAACTCGCGCTCCGTATCCACCACCCGGCCGGATGCCGTGATGAACACAACACGTCCCAATGTCCCGACTTCAGTTGCAAACCACCAGTGTCCTCCGAGGGCTCCATCCGGAGTGGAATCCCAACGTAGATGCGGTTTTCCCTCTCCTCCGTTTTTTTCCCGATAGGCAGCTCCTGCAGCTCCCTTTTCCTGGTTAAACCTATTCGCTTCAAAGAAAGCAGGATTACCCGGAAGCGGTGGGTTACCGGAATGTTGCCAATGTTGGGCTGTGGCACCAAAAGGCTTGAGGGTGGTCCGCAAAAACTCCCGGTAGGCGTCAAACTTGCCGTCGGCAGGAGGAGCCTGGGGCCAGATGTCATTGTTTGCCTTCAAGTAACGCTGCATCGCAACGTGCAGGGCCATGAGGTCCTCGGTGGCCTCCGCCATGCCNCCTCTTTCCTGCCAGAGTTCCGGCAATGATGGAAAGACCTGCTCACTATNCCGGCTCCCGGATTNCTCTCCAGCCTCTTTTCCGACCTNATGGACCGTGTCGTCACAGGACNGCAGCACCAAGACCAGGCAGCCGGCAAGAACGCACCGGGAGAACCACTCATAATTCATAACCCATTAAGCCTAAGAAAGTCTTCTCCGNGGNGCAACGAGAAAGCGGCTTCGGGGCACCCCCTTATCCAGCTACCCGCCCCCTGTAGTTGAGGACCTGCGCTCTCAGGACCCAAAGGACCAGAGTGTGAGACGATTGAGGTCCTTGATAAGAATCTTGCTGTCGAGAAGGACCGGGGGAGCCCAGGTCTGATCAGGGGCCACCCGGTAGGCCGCCCGGGAACGGTAGCCCGCCGGATCAGCCGCAATGATGCGGAGCTCCCCATTGGAGCGCAGGGCCGCCACGTGTCCCTCCAGCGAGAGAAAAGCCACATTCTGGCCAATCCTCCCTTCGCTGAGCCAGCCGATCGTCCCATCCCGGGGATCGAGACAGAAAATCTGACCCATCTTGAAATGCGACATCCCGTAGAGGTGGTCTCCGTTGATGACCGCGGTGCTCATATCGAGCGCCACCTTCCGCTGGTGCCACAGACGCTTNACCAACCACTTNCCGTCCTTGAGAGCGGGTTCCAGACACTTGATCCCCCGGTTCTCCCCTCCGAGCAGGATCCGCCCCTTGTGGAAGACGGGTGTGGGCATGTTCTGGTTATGACTCCGGTGGGGGGCGGGATACTCCCAGAGCAGCTTCCCGGTCCTGCTTTCCACTCCTGCGAGGGTTTCGTGGTTCCACTGCACCACCTGTCGCACTCCCGCGATCTCCACAAGAAGCGGTGAGGAATACGAAGTCCCATGCTCCCCCTGCTTCCACACTTCCCGGCCAGATTTTACGTCAAAGGCCATGAGCGCACCCGCTCCATCATTCCCGAGGTGCACAATGAGGCGTTCCCCATCCACAATGGGTGAGGTAGAGACACCCCAGTTGGGCTGGTTTCCCTTCTCCCACTTTCCCCNGTAATCCTTGCGCCAGAGCAGGCTGCCACTTTCCACGTCCCAGGCGTGGATCATTCCGGTAATACTCAGGGTAAAGAGGCGGCCATCGGCCATCACCGGGCAAGACTTCGGCCCCTTCCCATGACGCTCTCCTCCCCCACCNATCTTGAAGGGGTTCTTATAACTTTTGCGCCAGATCTGTTTTCCACTCGCCAGATCAAAACACCAGACCACCTCGTCTTCTCCCTGGCGGGCATGCTGGTAGACTCGCTGACCCTCGACCAAGGGCGTTCCATAGCCTGCTCCAACCTCTACGCTCCAAGCTTTCTGTAGTTTCTCAGGCCAACGCTCCGGGACTTTGAACTGGCCNGCCCAACCATTGCGCTGTGGCCCCAATAATCCGGACCATACGAGCTCAGCAGCAGGAAGAGCGGATATGAACATCCCTGCAAAAACAACTATCCATAATGATTTCATGGTCTTCTTTTCCTAGGGCATCTACTCCTCTGGAGCGAGGTTCAAGTTTCCTCTCATCGAGAGGCCTCCCGGGCAAAAAGAGTCGGAAAATCTCTTTTGCCATCGGCTTGGTGCCCTGGCTGGGTCAAAATCACCGTAGGATCAGGCTCGCGCCTGACCTCCCCTCCCTATCGGTTCCTGCAATCGCCCGGGCTGACGAATTCCATCCTCTTTGATAGTTGAGCCTCCTTCTGTAATGAATTCCCTNCCTATCGGCGTATTCGACTCAGGNATCGGCGGGCTCACCGTCGTCAACGCCATCCAGAAGCACCTCCCCANCGANGATCTTGTCTATGTTGGCGATACCGCCCGTGTGCCCTACGGCTCTCGGAGTCCCGGCACGGTCATCGACTACGCGACCCAGATCGCGACTTACCTTGAGGACACCGGCGTGAAGGAGATTCTTATCGCNTGTAACACAGCTTCCGCAGTTGCCCTGGAGNNCGTGGCGGCCCAGACCTCTCTCCCAGTCTCCGGAGTAATCGTGCCCGGTGCCGAGGCTGCGGTGGAACTCAACGAGTCCGGGCCCATCGGGGTCATCGCCACCCGCGCTACAATTACGAGTGGCGCCTACCAAAATGCTATCCAGCAAATCCAGCCCGGTGCCGAGCTGATATCGGTTGCTACTCCCCTCCTAGTCCCTCTGATCGAGGAGGACTGCATGGATGAGCCTTTCACCCTTGAGGTGCTGCAGCACTACGTCCGCCCCTCTCGCCTTAGCGAATGCGACTCCCTCATCCTAGGCTGCACCCACTACCCCCTTCTGGCGGACCAGATTTCCAGAGTCTTTGGAAAACCCGTAGCAGATACCCCAACCGCCACCGCCCTTGCCCTTGCTAAGAATCTCGATCAGCGCNATGCCCGCAACGAACCCNACCGTGAAGGATCTCTCTCCATTCTCCTGACCGACGACGCAGACCGCTCACTCGGAATCGTTTCACGTCGTCTGGGAGTGCGCATCAAGGAAACGAAAACGATCGACCTCTCCGAACTCGTAACTCCAGAAATCCGATCGTCAGACTTATCCGGCGCATGAAGCNCTTCTTTATTTCCTTCCTCGCACTATTCCCCTTCTGCCTCTCCGCGCAGGAAACCCCCAACNTGGTCCTCNTCTTCATCGATGATATGGGCTACGGCGACATTGGCCCTTTCGGTTCCAAGCTCAACCGCACACCAAACCTCGACCGCATGGCCAAAGAAGGCCGCAAGCTCACCAGTTTCTACGCCGCCCCGGTGTGCTCGGCCTCACGCGCACAATTAATGACCGGCTGTTACGCACCCCGAGTGGGCGTGCCCGGCGTATTTTTTCCCGCTGGCCGCAACGGGCTCAACCCGGAGGAGCACACCATAGCCGACTACCTCAAGGAACTCGGCTACGCCACCATGTGTGTGGGCAAGTGGCATCTTGGAGATCAACGGGAATTCTTGCCCACGCGCCACGGCTTTGACGGCTACTTTGGTATTCCCTACTCCAATGACATGGGCCGCACCGCCACTGCGAACGGTAAGAGGGTTCATCCTCTGATGCGGGACGAAAAGGTCGCGGAACTCCTCGAGGATGAAGGCCAGCGACGCGTCACCCGCGAATACACCGAGGAGGCCGTGAAATTCATGGAGGCCAGTCGCAAGCAGGGCAGGAACTTTTTCCTCTACCTGCCCCACACGGCCATGCATGTGCCGCTCTATCCCCATCCTGATTTTGCCGGGAAATCCAGAAATGGCACCTACGGCGACTGGGTGGAGGAAGTCGACTGGAGTGTCGGGCAAGTGCTCAATGCCNTGGAACGGCTGAAGGTCGCAAAAAACACCCTTGTTCTCTTTACCAGTGATAACGGCCCATGGGCTTCCAAGGGCAAGGCCGGCGGGGTATCCGGCCCCTTGCGCGGCAGCAANGGGTGCACCCTGGAGGGAGGTGTGCGGGAACCCACCATCGTCTGGTGGCCCGGAACCATTGCNCCCGGCACTGAATCTGCCGGCATCGCCGGTACTACTGATGTCCTCCCCACTTTTGTTTCTCTGGCTGGCGGTAAGGTTAAAAAAGACATCAAGATCGACGGCATAGACGTCTCGGCCTGGATGCTCGGCAAAACCAATACGTCTCCACGGGATACATGGCATTATTTTCAGGGCTCGAAATTACAGGCGGTCCGGCAGGGGCCATGGAAACTGGCACTCACTGCCCAGTCTCTTGGCATGGGAATTCGCCAGCGCGATGCGGACCTCGCGAAGGGGAGGCGCCTCTATAATCTGAAAACCGAAATAGGAGAAATGACCGACCTCGCGGAAGAGAACCCCGCCATCGTCGAGAAACTCGAAAAAATAGCGGTGCAGATCACCGCAGAGATTTCCGCCAACAAACGACCTGCGGGCACGGTGCCGAATCCGGTGACTCTCTACCCNGCCACCAGCCGCAGGCAACCTGCCAAAAAAACTAGAGAGCAGATCAAACCTGTCAATTGGGACAAGATGAAAATGGGCGATACCTATGATAGCTCGAGGCTCCCTGATATGGCTGGCAAGCCCTTCTCTATTCAGGCTGCCGTTAAGATTGAGTCGGGCCAAAAACCCAATGGCGTCATTCTGGCCCATGGAGGCTCCGCAGTTGGTTACGNCCTCTACGCCAAGGATGACCGCCTCGTTTTTTCTGTTCGCGGCGGCACCCCTGTCGTCCAGAAGGTCACCTTTGTTTCACCTGGAGAAAATATGGAGATCCTCGCCTCTCTAAGCCCAGAAAAGCTCTCCATCCAGGTTGGTGGAAAATCAGTTGAGGTAAAATCGCCTGGCCTCCTGAGCAGACACCCTCAGGAGAGCCTCTGCATCGGGCATGATGATGCAAATCCGGTAGACCCAGGCGCCCCCAAGGGCCGTATAAACGGCTCTCTGTCGACCTTGAAGGTGACCATCAGATAATTTTCTCAGCTCGCTGGAGCCCTTATTATCCCACCTCTTGTACGGCTCTGCCCAGCGCTGCGCAGGCCTCGGTAATCTCTACCTCCGTGCTACACAGAGGCGGCATCATTACAATGGTATCCTTGATCGGACGGGTGAGCAATCCGTGGGCACGGGCGGCAATACAGACCCGCTCTCCCATCCGTTGCTCACCGGAAAAGCGCTCTCCACTCTCCAACCGCAACTCGAGCCCGGCAATGAGCCCACATTGGCGCACCTCGTGAACGGAAGAATGCGTAATAGCTCTCAACCCCTGTGCGAGGGCCTCCACCCGTGCAGGAAGCTTCTCCAGCACGCGGTCTTCCTCGAAGACCCTCAGACTCGCAAGAGCCGCCGCGCAACCAAGCTGATTCGCAGTATAACTGTGTCCGTAGTTGAGCGTGCGATCCCGCCCCCCGAGAAAAGCATCGAAAACCGGGCCTGTTGTCAGAGTCGCCGCAAGGGGAAGATACCCGCCAGTAAGGCCCTTGGCCAGGCAGAGAAAATCCGGAATGACCTCTTCCTGCTGACAAGCAAACATCGTCCCAGTTCGGCCAAACCCTGTCATGACCTCGTCAAGAATCAGGTGCACCCCTTGTTCGTCACACCAGGAACGGATCTCGGCCAGTTGCCCAGCTGGCCACGGTCTCATTTCGTTTACTCCCTGGATGAGAGGCTCCAAGACGATTGCTGCAACACGACCGACTTTCTCTGCCGGAAGAGAATGCAGATCTGCAAGGGAACCCACCTTTGTAGCAGGGAAACCAAAACTGCGGAAACGGTCGAAAAAAACCGATACTCCTCCCAGCGATGCCGCACCCATGGTATCCCCATGATATGCATTCTCGAAGGCAATGAATTCCATCCGCTCCGGCTCCCCNGATTGCTGCCGGAACTGAATTGCCATCTTCACTGCAACTTCCACCGCGGTTGACCCATCATCAGAAAAAAAGACGCGCTCCAAGCTACCCGCNGGGAAAAAATCTGTCAGCCTCTCCGCCAGTTCAGCAGCACGCGGATTGCCGAACCCCAGGAACGACGTATGAGCCACCTGATCGAGCTGCGCCCTCAGGGCCGCATCGAGCCGGGGATGACGATGCCCATGAATATTGGTCCAGATACTTGAGTTGCCATCGAAGTAACGTTTCCCATCGGCATCAAACAGCCACGGACCTTCCCCCTGAACAAGAATGAGCTCTTCGCCCCCGCTCNCCCATTCCGCATGCTGCGTAAAGGGGTGCCAGCAATGTTGCCGATCCCATGCACTCCAATTGTCCCCGGGTCCCTTCAAGGCGCCTCCTTTCCCTCTCCGCGCTCGTCGTCCATATCCTCCAGTTTCTTATCGATTCTATTAATCAACTCCCAGGGACAACGCCCCCGCTGGTATTTACGCCAGAGAATTTCCCGCAACGTCTCCCACTCTTCCCTGCCGATGGGATGGTGCTCCTGCCATTCCTCATCCCCTTTCAACTGGGAATGCAGCTGCCATGCAGAGGAGTGATGAGAGGCGCGGTAAAACCGCACTCCCTCATCCGTCCTTTCTCGCCATGAGTGTCGCTGCACGCCCTTCCCATACGGACAAGTTCTAAAATCCCAAGAACAAACACGATTTGACATTTTACCGGTGCGCCCTACAGATCGCTACGGAATGAGAATTATCCGCAGTGACGCCTCCAAGCTCCTACTGTATCTCGTTTCCTGCTTTCTCCTCGCGGCCCTGCTAACGCCCTGGCTCCACAATGCCGGAACCCTGCTCGGCGAAATGACCGAGGAAAAAAGTTATAGCCGGATAGTCGATTATGTGGGGGAGCATGCGCGGCGCGCGGAATTACCGAAATACTTCAAACGCTGCCTTCTCATCGCATCTCTCCTCCTCTTGCCTCCACTTATTTTCTCGCTGCGACTACGAAATAATCCGGCCCCTCTCAGGGAGTCCCCCTGGGCTGTTTACCTCCCCTCCCACGTAGTGGCTCGTTCCGGAGGGCAACGGCTGCGTAATTCTCGATGGGGACCGCTGCAGCTTCTGGCCGGGTTCCTCCTTGCCGCTGGTCTTCTCTATGGCACTGGATGGCTTCTCGTCTCCATGGGATGGTTCTCCCTGAAGGACCCCGTCCCTTGGGGCATCGCGTGGAAGAAGGCCGTGGGGCCATCTATCTCGGCCTCTCTGGTGGAGGAGATTATCTTTCGAGGCATATTTCTAGGCATCTGTCTCCGTGCCTTTCGCCCCGCAACAGCCATTATCCTCGTCTCCCTCCTCTTCTCAGCGCTGCACTTTCTTCAACCTCCCAGCAATATTGCAGTGTTTGTTCAGGGGGACCCGCTCCCGGAAGGTGCCTTATACATTGACCCCGCAAATCAACACTCCGGCTTCCAATTGCTTCAGGCGATTCTGATGCGGTTTCAGAATTTTGAGCTCGTCCTGTATGAATTTATTTCCCTCACAACGATTGGCCTGATTCTTGCCTATGCACGCTATGCGACTGCTTCCCTCTGGCTCCCGATCGGCCTCCACAGTGGCTGGATTTTTGCCTACGTGTCCTTCAAGAAGATCTCCCTTCGTCTTCCCCAGGCAGATGACACACTGAGCTATCTGGTTGGATCCAATCTTAAAGAAGGTCTGATCCCGATGGGAACCCTGGCCCTTACCGCCCTTCTGGTAGTCCTTTTTGTGAGAATTTTTCCGTCTAAAGGGATCGCGTCTCCTCAAAAAAGTCCCACCTCGGATGACTGAGCAGGAATCCAATCAGGAGCGTCCTGGGCGACCAACAATCGCCCAAGAGCACTCTCGATCGAATGCCCCAAGAATGCTGCTCACACGGGTCCTGGATGCTCTCTACCCCCCTTCCTGTACCTTATGCCATATTCCATTGCGGAAGGGGCGCTACCTCTGTCCGGCATGTTGCGAAGGCTTACCACGAATTGAAAAACCATATTGCATAAAATGCGGAGAGAGCATCGAGGGATACGTCCCGGAGGATGTGTTGTGCACCCATTGCCGAGGGGTAGTTTATTTTTTCGACTTCGCGCGCTCTGTCGCCAGCGCTGATGGCCAAGCCAACGAGATCATGCACGCCTACAAATACGGCAGGCAAATCCATCTCCATGGTGAACTGGCCCTGCTCATGAAAGAACTCTGGAGCGACCCCCGCATCGCAGTTCAGCAAACCCCTCCCTGGGTTATTGTTCCAGTTCCCCTTCATTGGAGGCGCGAAAGGTGGCGATGGTTTAATCAATCCTACGAAATTGCAAAAACACTGGCGCAGCAATGTAATCTCCACTGCCAAAAAGCTCTGAGAAGAACCCGGAAGACAAGCCAACAAGCTCTTCTGGGACGGGAACACCGCCTTGCGAATCTCCAAGGCGCATTTCGACTGANCCCGCGGGAGAGACGCTTGAAAACCATCCAGAATAAACCCGTTCTGCTNATTGATGACGTATTNACAACAGGCTCCACAGCAGANGAATGCGCCCGGGTATTGAAGCAGGAAGGAGGAGCGGAAAAGGTGGTTGTCCTGACTGTTTTACGAGGCTAGGATCNTCCCTCAACAAGAAATTTCCTTACGCGCCTCCCTTTTCCAGCGAAGCATCCAAGCCCCTTCGCATGTCCCCCAAAACCATAGCGCTCTGAGCCATGGGTATTTTTGACAAGCCAAAACTCCGTCGCGGCAACAAGAAGAAGGATACGGTTCCGGACCACCTCTGGACCAAGTGCCCGGACTGCGGAGAATTGATTCACACCTTGGATCTCAAGCAGAGTCATCAGGTTTGCACACATTGCAATCATCACTTCCTGATGAGTGCGCAGGACCGGATCAACCTGCTGGGGGACCCGGACAGCTTTGTAGAGACCGAAGTATCCCTTGAATCCACTAATCCTCTCAATTTTGAGAAATACGAGGACAAGATCGCCACTCTCAAGAATAAGACTGGGATGAATGATGCTGTCGTCACAGGACGCGTCAACATCGGACGCCATCCCGCTGCCCTAGCCGTCATGGACTTCCGATTTTTTGCCGGGTCCATGGGCTCCGTGGTAGGGGAGAAGATCACCCGAGCAGTCGAAATGGCGACCATGGAGAAACGTGCCCTTATTATCCTTTCCTCCTCATCCGGCGCTCGGATGCAGGAGGGCATGCTCTCTCTTTTGCAAATGGCAAAAACCTGCGGAGCCATCGCCCGTCATAACAATGCTGGCCTGCCTTATATCTCCGTTTTTACGCACCCCACTACTGGAGGGGTAACCGCCTCCTTTGCTACGATCGGGGACGTCAATCTTGCAGAGCCCAGATGCATGATAGGATTTGCCGGTCCTCGAGTGGTGAAGGAGACGACGCATCAGGATCTTCCCGCTGGATTCCAGACAGCTGAATTCATGCTGGCACATGGTCTCATCGATTCCATCGTGGAACGCCGCTTCCTGCGGGAACGGATAATACAGCTGCTGGGCTACATGATGCCCGGACAGGAGTAGAGAACGACTCGTGAATTACTCTGAGGCCCTCGACTGGCTATACTCCACCCAGTTTTTCGGAATAAAACTTGGCTTGGAGGGTCCACGACGCCTACTCCGCGAGTATCTTGCCTTCCCCCCGCGAAGCACAAAGGTCATCCACGTAGCAGGCACCAATGGCAAAGGCTCCACCTGTGCTTTTATCGATTCTGTAGCTCGTGCAACCGGCGTGCGGACAGGCCTTTTCACGTCACCCCACCTTATTGACTATTCTGAGCGCATCCGTGTCTCCGGAGTGGAAATCGAAAGGGAGGACATCGCCGTGCACCTGTCCGCTCTTCGGGAACTAATTGAGCAATGGGATCCTCATCCAACGTTTTTTGAAATCAGCCTCGCCCTTGCCTTGAAGCATTTTTCGGAGTGCCAATGCGAACTGGTGATTCTCGAAACCGGGATGGGCGGACGCTTGGATGCTACCTCAGCGGTTCCTGCCGACATTGCGGTTCTCACTCCAATCGGAATGGACCACCAGGAATGGCTGGGAGAAACCCTGGCCGAAATCGCGACCGAAAAAGCGGCAATCATCGTTCCGGCCAAAAATGTAGTTTCTTCCAACCAGCTACCAGAGGCTGAGGCTATCATCAGGCAGGTCGCCAATGAGCGCAGGGCACCTCTTACTTTCATCGAAGAACCCTTGGAGGGCTACGCTCTCGGGCTGACAGGAAAGCACCAGCAGGAGAATGCAGCCCTTGCCTTGGAGGCTCTGCACACCACCGGAATCACTCTCAATTATGAAACTGTAAAGGCTGGGCTGAGTTCGACTCAGTGGCCAGGCCGATTTGAGAGACTCGATTCCTCCCCGGGAGAACATTCTTCAGCCATTGTTCTCGATATTGCGCACAATCCTGCTGCTGCCAGAGCCCTTACGGCAAATTGGCTCACCGAGTTCGGCAAGACCAAGGCCCATCTCATCCTCGGGGCAGTTGAAGCCAAGGATATCGAGGGAATCCTCGAAGCGCTGTTACCGATCGCAGAGCATCTCCACTTCGTCCCAGTGAACTCGCCCCGGGCCCTTCCTCCGGACAGCTTGGCCACTTTCCTACCCGAAAAGGCTCCGCCCTTTACTATTCATGGCACCCTCCAATCGGCTCTCGAAAGCCCAAAAAGCCACCCCACTCTCATCACCGGATCCTCCTTTCTCATCGGAGAGGTCAAAGCTCTCCATGAGGAGGCTTCTCACCGAGTGACAACGCAGTAACGAGGGAGACATTCCGATTCACAGCACCCGTGTGCCGGTATAAGACCTTCTCCGAACGTCCCATGCGTGAACCAATTCGGCTTGAAACTGACAACGGGCTCTATCTTCCCGGGCTTGAGCTGTTCCTTGACGTGCGCACACCTGGGGAAAATGGCTTTATCTCGCATGCGCACGCTGATCACTTTGCCCGACATGAGAACATTCTTTGCTCTGAGCCTACCGCGCGCATTTTAAAGGCCCGTTATAACGTAGCGGATGAACGACTCAACCCCAGGCCTTTCCACGAGCCTCTCGATGTCGGCCCATACCGCCTGCAGCTACTGCCCGCAGGACATATCTACGGTTCATCGATGCTTCACATCACTCGAAAGTCCGATGGGGAGTCACTGCTCTACACCGGAGATTTCAAGGTGCAACCAAGTCTTACTGCCGAGGAGCCCGTATTTCGTCGGGCGGACACACTGGTCATGGAAACTACATTTGGGTCACCCAAATGGATCTTTCCAGGTAGAAATGAGATCACCGGTATGATTCTTAATTTTGTCAATGAGTGCCTTGAGCAAGAAGTAGCCCCAGTCCTTCTTGCCTACTCACTTGGTAAGGCCCAAGAGGCTCATGCCATCCTCACCGGTGCCGGCATCTCAACGGTGTCCCATCCCGCAGTCGCCAAAATGACCACCGCTTGTCTTGATGCTGGGTGCGCATTATCTCCTCCCCTCACCTTTGAGAGTACAGTTCCCCACAACCATGTATTCATCTGCCCGCCCAACGTAATCCGCTCCACACAGTTCCGAGCGATCCCCAATTTGAGAACTGCGATGCTCTCTGGGTGGGCCCTGAACAAGAACGCCATATATCGCTATGGTGTTGATGCCGCATTTCCTCTCTCTGATCATGCTGACTTTCCCGGCCTTCTTGAGGCAGTCCGGCGGGTAAGCCCGAAGCGGGTTGTCACAGTTCATGGCTACACTCGGGAATTCGCTGCCGAACTACGCAGGCGGAATTATGAGGCCTGGTCGGCCTCCGGAGGAGACCAGATGGAGTTTGATCTACCTCGCTAGCCGTAATCGCCTCGCTCGCATCAGGGCAAATCTGAGGATGACTTCGGGGACCCGGCGGGGCTTGGAGGGTCAGGCGCCCAGAAGAGGCCACGTCCTGCCAGAAAGCCCACCAGAAGGCCGGCCGCTACACCGGCCAGAACTACCCAGAAAGAATAACGAAGCCCCATATGAGGCATACAATCGGAAGGGACCAGTTCTGGCAACCGCGCACTTTGCGGGTGGCTCCCAGCCCTATTCCACTATGAAAAATGGGTTGCGAAGCTCCGGCTTGTTATAGCTCAAAGGTTCACGAGTTCGCATGTCAAGGACCCGCTTACCTGCTGCGCTGACCACCGCATGTGCCGCGCCTGTGTCCCATTCCATTGTAGGTCCAAACCGAGGATAGACATCTGCGGAGCCCTCAGCCACAAGGCAGAGCTTCAAGGAGCTTCCGGCAGAGAGGAATTCCACCTCTTTACCCTTCTTTTGAATTTCATCGACAAAGGCATCTACCTCCGGGCTCGAGTGTGAGCGACTACCGACTACCTTGACTTTAGCCCTATCCAGATAATGCGCTGCTCCCTCTATCGCCTCGGGGGGACAATCTCCTGAAATTTTCCACGCCCCACTACCTTCGATTCCAAGGTAAAGAGTATCATTGACTGGATGGTAGACCACACCAACTACCGGCCGACCATGCTCAACCAACGCAATGTTTACGGTAAATTCTCCGTTCCTCTTTATGAATTCCTTTGTTCCATCGAGCGGGTCCACCAACCAGAATCTTGCCCAACTTTTTCTCTCCCTGTAGGGAATCTCGAGGTTCTCCTCTGAGATCACCGGCACCCGCGGATAATTGACCCGGAGAAAGGCCATGATCGCCTCATTAGATTCTTTATCCGCCTCAGTCAGCGGCGAATCATCCCCCTTGTATTCTATCTCAAANTCGCGCCCGTAGACCTCAAGAATTCGTGCTCCTGCCAGACGGGCGGCGTCGATCAGGCCTCCTATCTCAATCCCCTGAGCGCTGTTAACCACGGTCGTCCTGATACTACTCGTTACCCGGCTTCCGGCACCAGCGCGCCCTAGTGCGCACGACAGAATTCCTCGAAGCGAGTGATACCCTCGTTCAGGACATCAAGAGTTGTACAGTAACTCAATCGTAGGGAGGAATCGTGCCCGAAGGCGATCCCGGGCACCGCTGCAACCTTGTAGCGGGTCAGGAGCTTATCACAGAGATTCTGTGATTTCAGGCCCANGGGCTCACAGTTTACGAAGAAGTAGAAAGCGCCCCCCGGATTCTGGACACTTATATTGGGAATGGCACTGAGTCGTGCATGCACGAATTGTCGACGCACATCATACTCACTCCGCATATCCTCTACGAAGTCCTGCGAACCACTGAGAGCCGCGAGCGCACCATATTGAGCAAAGGTAGTAGCATTGGATGTGGTATGACTCTGAATCTTCGCGATAGCAGCCGCCATTTCGGGAGGAGCGGCAGTATATCCGATCCGCCAGCCAGTCATCGAATAGGCCTTGGCGAAACCATGGCAGATCACCGTGAGGCTTTTCAANTCCTCGCTGATCGAGGCAATGCTNACATGCTTGTGGTCTCCATAGATGAGCTTCTCATAAATTTCATCTGAGAGGATCATGATATCCTCGTAGGAGGCTACCTCTCCAATCGCCCGCAACTCCTCTTCAGTGTAAACTGCTCCAGTTGGATTCCCGGGAGAATTGATGATCACCATCTTGGTTTTCGGTGTCATCGCTTCTTCAAACTGCTCAGCAGTCATTTTCCAGCCATTCTCCTCGCTGGTCTCCACGATCACAGGCTCTGCCCCACATAGTCGCACCATCTCGGGATAACTCACCCAGTAAGGTGCTGGAATAATCACTTCGTCGCCCTCATCGCACATCGCCATGATGGCGTTCATGCACGCCTGTTTCCCTCCAGAGGTAACACAGATCTGCTTTGGATCGTAAGTGAGACCATTATCTTCACGAAGTTTCTTCGTAATGCCCTCGCGCAGCTCCGGAATTCCGGCCGCCGGGGTGTATTTGGTCTTCCCGTCCTGCAGAGCCTTTATAGCTGCAGCCTTGATATGATCGGGGGTATCCATTTCGGGCTCCCCTCCAGCCAGTCCGTAAACCTCATCCCCTTGGGCGCGCAACGCCTTGGCCTGATTAGTAACCGCAAGGGTAAGGGAGGGAGTAACCCCTTGGACACGAGAAGAAAGCGAGTCTGGATCCATCTGGAAGAGTGTTTGTGTATACCGCCCAAAGAGGCGGAGTCACGGACGCTGTGCGAACACGCTCCCCTCCAGAGCGGGAGGAGTTGATAGCGCTGCTCCTCAAGGATGCAAGCGGAATTCGGCAATTAAGGCGGATCTAGGGCGCTTGGCCGTACTTCTTCTTGTGGAGAGCCCTAGCCTGCTTCTGCCAGCCGTCCCGCCGGATCCGTTCCTTGAGGTTCAGATCTTCACTGATGGCCCGTATTTGTGCCGCTCTCCATTCCACAACCTGCCTGTAGGTATAAATACCCGTATCATGGAGGCGGCTGCAAATTACCTCTCCGACCCCCTGTAGTTTAGTAAGGTCATCAACCTCCTTCGGAGCCTTCCGGTATATTTTTCCGATTCTCGGGTCTTTAACCAAATTGACTTTGCCCCGTGGGGGTAGCTTCACTACCTCATCCCCAGAGGCAATCTTCGGTGCTGGAGGATTTCTAGATCGCTTGGAAGCCCTCTTAATGGCCCCAAGCTCCGCTTTCAACGCGGCCGCTGCCTCCACGTGCTGCGCGACCTGCTCATTTTGCCGTTCCAGCGCATCACGTAAATCCTCCTCAGCGGCTTCACGGCCTGACTCAGCCTCCTTCCGCGCTATTGACACCGCTTTCTTGAGCGCATCCTCACCTTCAACCCTGACCGCCTTAACCTCATCCTCGAGACGCTTCTTTCCTTCCTCGAACACTGCAACGGTAGTTTCAAGCGAAGACAGCTTCGCGCTCAGGGCATTCTGCTCCTCCTTTGATCTGGTCAACTCCGTCTGGGCTCGNCGAAACCGCTCCTCCGTAGAAAGCAGTTNGCCCTGCAGCGTATTCACCTCCTTGAGCTTTTCTTCCGCTTCCACCAGCTCGACGCGCAATCCATTAATTTCTCTCCGCAGTATCCTGCCGGCATCCTCGACCTGCTGGCGCTCACGCTGCTGATCACCCAGCTCATGCTGGACCCGGTCTTTCTCAGCCTTGATCTGCTTGAGAAGCACCTCCGCCTTNCTATCACCCGAGAGAATCGCCATATGCTTATGAAGCTCTTTCTTCTCCTCACGAAGACGGTGTAACTCATCAGACCACTTCGTTTCTGATATACGGCACTGCTGCAACTCCTCCTGCCCCCGTTCACGCTCCTGGCGTACCAGTTCAAGATCCAGCATGACTTGCTCTATCTCACGCCGAGCAGTCATCAGCTGATCTTTCAGCACAGCCTCTTTTCCTGAGGAATCCTCAAGCTCACNACTGACCCGCACGACTCGCTCTTCGAGATCTCCGATGGTCACNGCCAGCATCACCTTCTCTTCATTGGTTGCCTTCAGCTTCTCCTCCGCATCCCGGTGTTTGTCTCGCAGCTCCCGACTGTCCGATTCAAGTTTTGCNCTGGTGGACTCTGCCTCCCGGAGCTGCGACTCCATGTTCTCGCCCTCCTGCCTGGAGCGAAGCAGGTCGCTCTCAAGCCTCGCACGCTCATCTGCCATCCTGGCAAGCTCCCGTATGCCTTCATCCTGTTCTTCCCGAATTTTCTTCAGCTCCTCCTCAAGAACCCCACTTTTACGCTTTAATTCTTCCAACTGCAGGGAGCCCCTCTCTGCCTCCTCCTTCTGCTGTTTGGCATCGGTCTCCACCCGGGAGGAAAGCTCCTCCTCGGTTTCCCGCAATCGAACAAGCTCTCTCTCTCGATTATCAAGTTCAACAATAGCAGCCTCAGCTTCTTTTTGGAGATTGTCCCTCTCTTTCCGTGTTTCAAGAAGCTCTTCTGAAGCCTTCTCGGACCGCTTCTGATGCCCCTCCGCCTCCTTCTCGAGCCGGACCTTGATTTCCTCATGGCGGGCCCTTGCCTGCTCCAACTCATTCCTTCCCTGATCACGTTCCCTGGTAACTTCGGTAAGCTTCTNCTCAATGACCTCNCGCATCTGGCCGAGTTTCTTGAGATCTTCCTCCAGCTTAGCTCTCTCTCCAGCTCTCTCTTTTTCTACCGTGCCAATCTTGACCCGGAGGGTCTCATGCTCTTNCCGCAGGGAAGACAATTCCCTCTCTTTAAGCTCACGCTCCCCCTCCAGTGACGAGAGCGATTCTTCTAGGGCAACCCTTGCTCCACGCGCNGATAAAAGCTCCTTCTCCAGTAGATCATTGTCCTTCCTGTGATGCTCTNCTTCTAACTGAAGCTTGCTCTTGAGGTCGCCNCATTCCTCTCGGTGAGCTGCCAGTTCCACTGCGTTTAAGTCCCGCTCTCTGGTCACCTCTTTCAGAGCACGCTCATCTTCTTCTCTCGCTCCTTTAAGATCGCGGAGCTCTTGCCCGGTTTTCTGCAAATCTGCCCTNTCAGTGACAAGATCGGACTCCAGCTTTTCTCCTGCTGCACAAAGGCGGTCTACCTCTGAAACTTTTTCCTCTAATTGCTTTTCAAGGTCCCGGGTCTTTTTCTCCAGACTTTTCAACTGGCGGCCAGCGACCTTCTCCGCGGCTGAGAGTTTTTTGCGGAGGTCGCGTTCAGTGGATGCCAGCTCNTTTTCCAATACTCGCTTCTCGGCCTTGAATTTTTTTCTCTCTTGTTTGGAAACTGCAGGCTCCCTCTCTCCCTCTTCTTCGGTTTTCCTCCCACCTTCCTTCTTGGNTCTCCCGGGTCCGGCCGCCCCTGTGACCTGGGATGCCAGCTTCCTTTCCAGCTCCTCCCTTGCGACGTTCATCCCGGCGAGATCCTTCTCTACGCTCTTCTTCTCCTGAGCCATCTCAGCAAGGCTCAGCTCTACTTCTGATCTCTCCTTGCGAGCCGCCTGCAGGATTTTTTCGAGTTCNTCGTTATCCCGCCGCAGGTCCCCAATTTTCCTTTCGAGCCCCGGGGAGNTGTTAGCAACCTCCTTGATGCCTGCTGCCTCCTGATAGGTCTTAAGCCGCTCCCGCTCCTTGCTCAAAGCGATCTCAACAACCTCGTTTACCTGCTCGGCTTCCTCGAGGCGCTGCTTTGATTCAAGCTGCCCAGCACGATACTTTCCCCACGCAAACCACCCTAGAGCAGCTCCCAGCAATCCGGCTGGCACAATGAGCAGCAAACTGTAGAGGCCATAGTTGACAAGAAAATAGGTTATTGCGTCCATGCGGATTCTNTCTCTTGGGTGCCGCTCTCTTACTTGACCATGATCTCCACCTGGTTGTCACGATCTCCCCCGGGCGCTACCCCAAAGGANCGTGTCTCAATTTGACTGANCAGCACACCGTGATCCACGAGAATCTTTCCAACCACCTCCGCTCTGAGACGCGCGAGCCGGCTGTTTTCGGTCGCATTCCCATCACGTGCCGGATGCCCTCCTACTGCGTAGCGGGCTCCTTCNCCAGCAGTAATAATAGCACGTGCAGCGATGATTACCTTATCTCGGTCGCCACTCTGGAGCTCCTCACTCCCGGGGCGGAAGGTCACTACACCATCGTTTAGCTTGCGCCGTAATTGCCCAAGCACAGTTNCATCACGCAGGGACTCGGGTTGGTATCCCGGAAAATGATAAGGAGACGAGCGCAATAAGAACTCATCCGAAACCATATCCTTGGGGACGACCTCACTTGCCTTGGAAAGCCAATCGATCCTGAGCCCGCTGGAGGTGTCGCCTCGCATAATCAATCCACCTTTTTTNAGCTCTACACTTCGATCACCCTGCTCCCGGAAATAATATTCGAGAAATTCCGCCCATCCCTCAACCCCCTTGGGGTTAATAACAAATTTGCGCCGTTCGAGGCTCGCATCCCACCCCGAGGAGGCCTTGAGAGGGGGGGNTAGCTCAACCACCAGATCCTCGGAAACAACGCCGCTCACGCTGAAACGGTCTTCCTCCCTCCCAATTCGTAACCATCCAGGGGCTCGCAGCTCACTCGCACGACCAATCACTCGAACCCCCGATAGCGCGTCAACCCGGGCGACAACCCTTGCNCGCTGCGAATCCGAATCCACCGCTCCTGAAATGAAGGCATCCAGATAGTCAAGCCGCACCCCCGGGTCGACCACCCCCTCCTCTTTCAGAACCTCCTCGACCTGCCTCTCAAGTCTCGGCTTGAGCTCGCGGAGGAAAATTTGCCTGTGGAAATACCCAATACTGGGAATCAGAAGCAAGATCGCCAACACTACGAAGCCCTTCACGGGGGGAATGCTCGTCGACGAAAAGGCTGGCGACAAAAGAAAAATTCAGCTCACTGGCCGCATTGACCCCATCCGCCCTGCCCTAGCTCTCTTTTTAAAGGAGCAAGGCAGTATGAACCTCTCACAGAGCTCAAGCAAAACCNCCCTTGGCCGCGATCCATTTCCCCCTCCTGTGAACGACCTCAAAGGCTAGGCCCGCAGCTTGAGCGGCCTTCTCGGTATCATCCCATTGATCCTGCAGAATCCCGGAAACTATGAGGATTCCCTCGGCCTTGAGAGCCTCGCCTATCTTTTCAAAGGACCGTTGGAGCACGGCCGCAAAAAGATTCGCCACGACAACATCATATGAAGTCCTCGGAATCCAATCATCAAGATCTGCGCATGAAGCCCGCACCCCGGAAGCATTATTACGCTCAACGTTCCGCCGCGCCACCGAGACTGCATTGGGATCAATATCCATTGCTTCACACTCATTTGCACCAAGCAGGCTTGCCGCAATGGCAATAACCCCGGTGCCGCATCCAATATCCAGCATGCTCCAGCCCCCTCCCCGTCGCCTCCGGGCCTCATCCACGAGAAATCTCAGACAGGAAGATGTGGTGGCATGGTCCCCGGTCCCAAAAGCCATTTCAGCAGGAATGATGACTACCGTCCTGCCTTCGCTGTTTTCCTGCAGCTTGTGTAACCTCGCCACGTTTGTTTCCGAGGTCACCAGCAGGCAATCACGGACCTTCAGGGGCGGGCGCGGCTTCGCTGACTCTGCGACCCAGTCCACCTCCTTCAATCTCCTAACGGCCCCACCAAATTGTTCCACTAATTCAAGAGCGTCACCTTCTTCTTCACAGTAGAGATCCACCCGGAGAAACTTCCCGCTCCTCAACCTCGTAATGACTGCATTCTGATTACCATGGAAGCGCTCCTCCCAGAGGTCTTCCTGGCTTAGTGCTGACCGCTTCGACCATACCCACATTCTTATAGCCATCCATTAGGGCAGGGACTGNCAGATAGCAAAATAGAATCTTATGGCTTTTACCCGNCAACACAGGCCTAACCCGATGGGGNGGCAGTGGTGAGCTTCCTCAGATCTCGGGATGAGACTAGCCTCCTTCCGTNCCCGTGAGACCAGCTAGGAATCACTGGAGNTNAATTCGACCAGTGTNCTGACCAGTTTTCTCTGATCTCCTTCAAAGTGATTTTGAACCAGAGCAATCTGGTATTCAGGTCCTACATCCCAGGCGTTCAGGGTTTTGCTCGCCCCAAGAAAGGCCAGAAGCCTGAGAGGGTGATCGCAGGAATACGAATAATGTGCCCGTCCTGCCCGCACCGGCATAACCTGAAGAACNCGATCCCCGTCGATC
Source organism: Roseibacillus sp. (assembly GCA_002729275.1). Lineage (GTDB taxonomy): Bacteria > Verrucomicrobiota > Verrucomicrobiia > Verrucomicrobiales > Akkermansiaceae > Roseibacillus_B. Next base: position 24,162 of record PBTP01000010.1, read on the forward strand.
AGCTGTAAGCCGGGAGGACATCGATCTCTCCCGCCCTCCAGCGCCTGCTCGTAGGAAGACAATTCACTTTCCCAATCATGAGACCGCAGCAGCTCAAGGCACTTCTCAACAGAAGGTTCCGATACCACCTTTAAACTACAGTCATATTGCTGGATCCATACTTCCACCCCCGNTTCTCTCGTTNTCCCTTGGTTAAGTCCAGCCCAGAAGCGACAAAGGGGATCAGGGNAAGCGACCTGAAATGGAAAAGGAATTGATTCAAGTGCTTGTGGTAGACCGGCATTGATTGTATTCACTTAGCGCGCTTACATTGTTTCAAAGAGCCTGGTCATTCTGGCTAGACCACTGCACCAATGAGACGAATTCTCCTTCTTCTTATTTCCACTGCGGCACCTATCATGCCGGCTGCCGCCGAAGAGCAGGCTTACTGGGCTTTCCAGCCGCTCACTCCTGTNAAAGTCCCNACCGCNCCAGATAGCTCATGGGTCCGGAATACGGTTGATCATTTCATCCTGAAAAATGCCCGGAAGAAACAGCTTTCCCCCAACGGCCTTGCNCCTCGCAACTCGCTGATCAGGCGCGCGTATTTNGACCTGATCGGCCTTGCCCCCTCGCGGAGAGAGGTGGAAGAGTTCGCCGCAAATACATCTCCCGAAGCCTACAACCAGGTAATATCTCAACTGCTATCCAGCCCACATTACGGTGAACGATGGGGCCGCCACTGGCTTGATNTTGCACGCTTTGGTGAAAGTCACGGCTATGAAAGTGACAACGAACGGCCAACTGCATGGACCTATCGTGACGCCGTAATCCGTGCCCTCAATGAGGACATGCCCTTCGATAAGTTCACCCGATGGCAGGTAGCAGGAGATTCCCTGAAAGCTGACGATGCTCTCGCTCAGGCCCTGACTGGATTTCTTACAGCCGGATCAACGGTAACTAATGTGGATGGAGTCGACCGTGAGAAGGCCATGTATGACAAGATGGACGATATTGTTTCAGCTACCGGATCCGCATTCCTCGGACTNACAATTGGTTGTGCGAGGTGTCACGANCACAAATATGATCCGATCTCTCAACGTGACTACTACCGCCTCGTCGGATTTTTTCTTCCCGGTAAACCNGGAGACCGCAATGTTGCCATTGGGACCAAGGGAGCTTCGGTAAAGGCGCTCACATGGAATGGAGGCAATACCCGGAAAAACCCTCTCTTGAACAGGGGCGACGTTGAGGAAAAAGAAGGCGATGTNGGATCCGGAGTCCTGACTGTCCTCAGCCCTGCCAGCAGTGACGTCTCTAATTGGATCCGCGAAACGGAAAACAAAGGTGGAGACGGCCGACCNGGGCTGGCCCGTTGGCTCACCGACGTTGAGAAGGGGGCTGGCNCATTGTTGGCCCGGGTTATCGTGAATCGTCTCTGGCAACACCACTTCGGTGTCGGACTGGTTAAAACCAGTAATAATTTCGGCAGCGTGGGGGACAAGCCAACCAATCNTGATCTCCTTGATTGGCTGGCATCCGAACTCATCAGGGAGGGCTGGCGACTAAAGCCCATNCACAAGCTGATCATGACCAGCTCGACCTATATGCAGAGTACAGAGTGGGACCGACAGCGGCATACCATTGATCCTGAAAACAACCTGCAATGGCGACGACATCCGAGACGGCTCGAGGCCGAGATTCTACGAGATTCTATCATGAACACAGCCGGNACACTGAACAGAAAGCTCTACGGCCCAAGTATCAAGCCATGGGTCTCCAGTGACGCGGTCAAGACAGGGTCGACCAATAAATGGCCAACAAATGTCAAGGATGGGCCNGAGACCTGGAGGCGAAGCATTTACGTCTTTATGCGTCGCTCAATGAGGGTCCCTTTCTTTGAAACCTTTGATGTTCCCGACGCAATGCAAAGCNGGGGCGTCAGGGAAAAAACTACTGTTGCGACTCAGGCCCTGCTCTTGTTGAACAACCAGTTTGTTCGTCAGCAAGCCGCTCATTTTTCNCAGCGGGTCATCGCCGCCGCCAAGGCCCGCTCCACAGACTCCCAACCAGAGGAAAGACGGGCTATCGTGGAAGAGGCTTATTGGCTGGCCTTCTCGCGAAATGCGACGGATTCCGAGATCAAGCTGGGTATTGAGTTAATGGCACAGGAGGAACAGACCGTTGAGAACTTCTGCCATATTCTTCTCACTCTGAACGAATTCGCCTATGTCGATTAATCTGGCTGGCGCCTCCCGGGTAATGACACGTCGGGACCTCCTCTCCAACGCAGGGTGTGGGTTTGGCTCCCTCGCCCTCGCAGGACTGATGGCAGATCAGCAGCTTCTGGCGAACACGGTAAACTCAGCGAGCGAATCGGACTCCCCCTTATCTCCAAGGCAGCCTCACTTCAGCGCTCGTGCGAAGCGGGTAATCTTCCTTTTCATGTANGGAGGCCCAAGNCATGTGGACCTTTTTGATTACAAGCCCGCCCTCAAGAAATATGAGGGAAAAAACGTGAGCGAGGTCGTTGATAAAAAGGGCGCGCGAAGCGTGGGGGGCCTTTTCCCCTCTCCCTATAAATTTGCCCGCCATGGACAGAGCGGGCACTGGGTCTCCGACCGCTACCCACACCTCGCGGGAATGATCGACCGGACCGCCATGCTCCGGGGCGTATACGGCCATTCCATCAGCCACGCCCCGGCNCTTTTCGAACTCAATACCGGCATGATCCGGACCGGGTTTCCAAGNGTAGGNTCGTGGGTCACCTACGGNCTGGGCTCTGACAATCGGGACCTCCCGGGATTTGTCGTTCTCTACGACTATCGCGGNGGGCCTATCGGAGGGGCCCCNAACTGGGGATCNGGCTTTCTTCCTGGAGCCTTTCAGGGAACGCCGGTNCGCTCAAANGGCATCCCGATNCTGAATTTGAAGAGGCCCGATAGCTTAGCNCACTCCCAACAAAGGGNATTGCTTGATTANGCGAGNAAACTCAATCGTCACCACATGACTGGCTATCCTTCNGATAATGCNCTGGAGGCGCGCATNCAGTCNTTNGAGCTTGCCTANCGAATGCAGTCNGCNGCTCCCGANGCNTTGGATATTTCTCANGANAAGGAATCGACNCGAAGNCTCTACGGNATTGAAAGCGGNAACCCNGGGGANTATTTCGGGAGCCAATGCCTNATGGCGAGGCGNCTCGTTGAGCGCGGNGTNCGCTTTGTNCAGCTTTACTCNGGNGGAGGGCACGGNGATAATAACTGGGATGCTCACGGCAGCATTGTNGGNAATCACNNNAAGCACTGTGCCGCNACGGACCAGCCNATCGCNGGNCTNCTNCAGGACCTCGANCAGCGAGGNCTTCTCGATGAGACNCTGGTNGTNTGGGGAGGAGAATTNGGNCGNACNCCACANAAACAGGGNGGNAATGGNCGNGANCACCACCCCTTTGGTTTCACCATGTGGATGGCTGGAGGTGGCATCAAGGGAGGCACTAGCTACGGGGAAACAGATGAAATAGGTTACCACGCTGCTGTAGACCGCACCTCTGTTCACGATATTCACGCAACGATTCTCCACCTCATGGGAATCGATCATAAGGAGCTTACCTATCACTTCAGCGGACGGGATTTCCGGTTAACTGATGTGGCCGGTAAAGTCATCGACAGGGTAATTGCCTGATCCCAGAACCCGCGGCAGACCAGCACGCCCCAGATCATCCTCTCGGCAATTTGCCGAACCCAAGCCTCCCGGGTCCTCCGGCACCACGAGGTATTTCCTAGCTGATAACGCCCATCTCTCGGCCAGTTTTGGCAAAGGCCTCCACCGCTTGGTCAAGTTGCTCCGTGGTGTGAGCCGCGGAAATCTGAGTCCGAATCCGAGCAGTTTCATGAGGCACAACCGGGTAAAAGAAACCAATAGCATAGACCCCGTATTCAAGAAGCTTACGAGCGAAACGCTGCGAAAGCGCGGCATCTCCAAGCATGATTGGAGTAATGGGGTGGTCGGCACCAGCTATGGAAAATCCAGTCCTAGCCATAGCCTCCCGGAAATAGACGGTAATGCGTTTCAATCGCTGGGCTAACTCCGTGGATGACTCCAGCATTTCGAACACCTTAAGTGATGCCGCGACGATTGCCGGGGCGAGACTGTTTGAAAAAAGGTAAGGTCGCGAACGCTGCCGAAGCAATTCAATGATCTCCCTGCGCCCTGAGGTATATCCTCCNGAAGCGCCTCCNAGNGCCTTTCCCAGAGTAGAGGTGGTCAGATCNACCTTCCCNAAGAGGCCGCAATGCTCGTGNGTTCCACGGCCCCTCGGCCCCTCGGCCCTAGNAACCCNGTGGCATGACAATCATCNAAATGNACAAGAGCATCATATTTTNTAGCTAACTCGTGAATCCCNTCCAGTTGAGCGATNACTCCATCCATAGAGAAAACCCCATCGGTGGTAATCATTTTTCTGCGNGCTCCAGAGGCCTCTGCCTCCTGCAATTTAACCTCCAGATCAGACAGGTCATTGTTCCGGTAGCGATATCTATGCGCCTTGCTGAGACGGATCCCGTCAATGATGGAGGCATGGTTCAGGCTATCGGAAATCACCGCATCATCCGCAGTGAGAAGAGTCTCATAAAGACCTCCATTAGCATCAAAGCANGAAGGGTANAGAATGGTATCTTCTGTTCCAAGAAAGATGGAGATNCTCTCTTCAAGCTCCCGATGAAGGGATTGGCTGCCACAGATGAAACGCACAGAGGCCGTTCTAAAACCCCACTGCTCTAAAGACTTACGAGCGGCTTTCACAACAGATGGATGGTTCGCAAGCCCCAGGTAGTTATTGGCACACATGTTGAGCACCTCCCGACCATCCTCCAGGGTGATCATCGCGTCCTGCGATGAGCTGATTAATTTCTCCTCCTTGTGAAAGCCAGCCTCCTTGATTTCCTCAAGGAGGGCCCTGAGCTCAGATCGAAAATCGTCGGGAAACACGGCCAAGAATAGACCCAGATTGACTCCGGAGGGAGGCCNAAATTAGACTCTATTCATCCAGGCACCNCGGTCCCGGCGGCCTGTGCCAGCACACGTTCTACCTGGGGGCACTATCCAGCCCGAAAACCTGGTGAACGACCCGAGCCGCATCCTCAATACAGGTCTCCGCAACCGTAATTGAAATCTTGATCTCGGACGTACTGATCATCCCTATATTAATTCCCGCCTCCCCGAGAGCCTTGAACATCTGGGCAGCCACGCCGGAGTGAGAACGCATCCCAATTCCGACTACCGAGAGCTTCGCGATACCAGCTTCAGTTTCGAGAGCCGCTGCACCTCCCAGCTTGGACAGAACGGGCTTTAGCGAGGCCTGAGCCCGGCCCAGATCATGGGTGTGCATTGTGAAGGAATGCCGAGCATGACCATCATGGGCGATGTTTGAAACGATCATATCAATATTGATCTCATCATCCCCTAGCACTCCAAGGATACGTCCAGACATTCCCGGCTCATCGGGAATACCCGTGATGGTAACGCGGGCCTGAGAGCGCTCGATAGAGACTCCTCGGATGACCACAGCCTCCATTGCTTCATGTTCTTCAGTCACAATTGTTCCGGGGTTATTATTGAGAGAGGAGCGAACTTCAAACTTTACGCCATATTTCTTNGCAAATTCGACCGATCGTGACTGCATCACCTTCGTTCCTACAGAGGCAAGCTCCAGAAGCTCATCGTAGGAAATCTCAGGCAGCTTCCTCGCATCAGAGACTACCCGGGGATCCGCNGTGTAAACCCCGTCTACGTCGGTGAGAATCTGGCAGAGATCCGCATCAATAGAGGATGCAAACGCTATCGCNGAGAGATCTGACCCNCCNCGCCCGAGGGTCTGGATGAGCCCCTGCTCGTTAACTCCCTGAAAACCTGCGACAATAACGACCTTGCCCTGCTCAAGGTAGCTCCGGCTCAAGGTAGCATCTATGGTATCGATGCGGGCACGGGTGTGAGACCCGGAGGTTTTTACCCCGGCCTGCCGTCCGGTTATGGAAACCGCTTCCACGCCAATCTGCCTGAGAGCCATGGTCACCAGGGCGATGGACTGCTGCTCTCCCGTGGAAAGCAGGACATCCATTTCCCGGTCGGGCGGCTCATCACAGAGTTCCTCCGCCATCCCAATAAGTTTATCAGTGACTCCACCCATGGCGGAAACAACCACCGCGATCTGGTGTCCCTCATCTATGAGAGACTTGATTCGCTGCGCTACACTGCGAATGCGATCGAAGGATCCGACGGACGTTCCGCCATATTTCTGGACGATGAGCATGGAGAGTTGAAATAACGACGTTCCGCACGAAAACTAAGCTCGCAGTAAACGCCAGACCCCGCCGGGTTAGCGGGCACGGTGAAGGAGAGCAAGCTTCTGTTCTAGAATTCGTAGCGACATCATCCTCTCTTATGGGGAGAGTTTGTCATCAGTCACATCCAGACCGCAGGCTACGCGAGAACGATCAATTACTTCGCCAATGGCACAATGGGTGTATCCCAACCGGCCATGTCTGAAGGCTTAGTCCCCGGCTTGCGCCGGCCACCGCCCCTTCCCCAAGTCGGATTAAATGGGCCTACAAAATCTATTTGGGCATCAGGCACAATCTTGCTCTCCAACCCCACCGCCCAAAAGCAGGCATTAACGAGGAGCCTCCGGTAGCCCTCGTTCAGGATATCATTGGAAGCCCCATACGTACTGGTAAAAACCTTCCCGGTATTCCCCGATTTNCCGCGGTAACTTCTTGTCCAAGCTCCCGGCACAGGCGGCATCTTCTCGTTCGGAGGTGAATCCGCAGTCATTCCCTCCAACGGCTGAGCCATCGCAAGCACTCTGCTGGGCTCAAGAGGGGCAGCCCGATAGCCACCGCACTGAGCCCACATCTGCTTAATCCCCCGGAGGATTGGGTGCGCTTTCTCCGCCGGCACAATATCAAGACGAGTACTCTGGCGATGATTACCACCATAATGGCCCGCCCACTTCTCACCGAGAACCTGTCGACCCCATCCACCCCGGTAGTCCTCACCATTGAATCCATTGCCATACTTTGCCCACTTGCTGTCACTGGGTATCTGGAAGCCATGAGTTGCAGTGCGCAAACCAACAATCGCTCCCCCTCGGTCCAGATAATCAACAAAATGCTGCATCTGGGTGTCCGGCCAGTTCTGGAAACGGGTGAAGACGACCATCAGGTCTGCTGACCCGAGGGCTTCCATGCCTGGCACATTAGACTGTCCGGGAACAATCTCACCCTTGTTGTTCAAACCAAACAGAACGCTACACTTGAATCCATGATGGCGGGCTAGAATCCTCGCGAGCGCCGGCAAGGTTTCCTCGGACTTGTACTCATGATCACTGGCAATGAATACAATATGCTTTCCTCTCCCTGCTCCATCCGAGCCCTCATAGATGAGAGGCGCGGCGCTGACTTTGACTAGGGGGGTCCCGAGACATAACGCAACAAGGAGGTATCGGACGCTGTTCATATCGTGAGACTAGTAACAATAGCAGGATCCGGGCAAGCTCACATGGATCCGGAAGGGCATATTAGGCTCTCCCGTATCTCCGCCAGGGCAGGAAAGTGGGACAATTGAGGTAGGGTAACCTCAATTGTAAGCTTGCAAGTAAGTTGCCCAGCCGCTGGTCTAAGAAAGACCTNAACATTGACTTCTGCCCGCCCCCACTCCCAGATGAACAACCACTGCAGATCCAATCCGGCTCTCCGTCCGGGCAAATCCCACATGATGCAGATCCTTGTTGGCGCCGCGGTGGTCGTCATTGCAATTGGCATCGTGGCGACAATGGCAAAATCGGGGAAATCCAAGAACGACAGGGCTGATGCTCTCCGCAAGCTGCAGGAGATTGGCCAGGCACTTCGCGGATATCTCGATGACAATAATGGCGAATTTCCGCTCGAAGACGCCACCGGCAAAGACAACTGGCTCAATGCCTCCAAACCAGAGGCGGAGACTGTCTGGTATAATGCGCTACCAAAGCAGATGGGGGCTTCACCTGTAAGTGAGCTTGGAGATGACCCGGCTCCCAGATTCTATCAGAAGAGTTATCCTCTCTTCCTGTCAGGGGCTGACTACCCACCCAACAAAAAAGAAGGCAGACCTTACTTTGCTTTCGGCTTCAACAGCAGTCTTCAGGTCAAGGGTGAAGACGGCTCCGAGCGCGCTGCCAGTCTCGCGGGCATTCAGCACCAGGACCGAACCGTTGCCTTTCTGGAACGCGGAGTGAAGAAAGCCGAAGAGACCACTAAGTTACAGGGTGGATTTGATGGCGGTCCGAAAGCGAATGCCAAAAATTTCGCTCCACGGTATAACGGAAAGGGCCACGTCCTCTTCGTTGACGGTCATGTTGAGTCTTTCAGGTTCGAGGACATCACCGACGCCATGGGACAAGCCGCCAACGGCCAGAATAATGTCTACTGGACCGGAGACCCCGACAAGCGCCCGAACTAGCGCGTTCATAGAGACACATGCTGTCCGGCGCGGGGGATCCTAGAGGGTTTCGATCCGAAAGACAACGGGGCGCTCAGTGACGCAGTCAAGATTCTCGATTCCCTTCAGAGCTGACTTCAGGATTCCGAATGGGCATGTATGGAGCAGGAAAACCATGTCCACAAAAGCGGCATCGGGCTCGTCAGGATCGACTGCGGAATGCGTTCCACTAATTCCAATTCCTGCCTTTGCGAGCAATGAGGCGATATCCGCAACAACTCCTGGTCGGTCTGTCACAGGAAACCTGACGTAGTAGGCAGTCTCCGTCTCGTCGATCGGCTTGAGGGTTCCCTCTTCTCGATACGGAAGGAACCCCTGATTCTTTCCCTCTGCCCCCTGGTTCAGGGCCAGCCCCGCATCGACAAGATCTGAGACCACGGAGGAGGCTGTTGGATCCTGTCCAGCACCCCGACCATAAAATAGCGCGTCCCCAAACCCATCACCTCTGATAGCGACGGCATTGAAGACATCATTTACCGAAGCGAGAATATTTGTTTTTGGGATAAAGGAGGGCTGGGTTCGAATTTCAATCGAGCCATCCTCATGCCGCCGCACGATACAGAGGAGCTTTACAACGTAGCCAAGATCCTTGGCAAAGCGTATATCGAGGGGGCGAACATACTCGATTCCGCGAACGTAAACCTGTTCAGGGTCGATGAGAAAGCCGTGCACGATTGTCCCCAANAACATTGCCTTGTGGGCTGCATCCCAGCCATTGACATCGAGAGTCTCATCCGCCTCGGCATATCCAAGCTCCTTGGCCTCCTGTAGGGCCGNAGAATAATCAAGACCTGCTTCTGTCATCCTCATCAGGATATAGTTGGAAGTTCCGTTTATGATCCCTGAGATCAAGTCGATCTGATTACCGACAAACGACTCACGGGCAGCCTTGATGACAGGGATCCCCCCAGCAACCGCAGCTTCAAAATACACCGGAGTTTGGTGAAGACGCGACAGCGCGAATATCTCCGCCCCTCGCTCTGCCAAAAGAGCCTTGTTTCCCGTAACTACCGGTTTTCCTGCCCCCAGTGAAGCCGCAACCAGCTCGAATGCCTCCTCCGTGCCCCCGATCAATTCTAACACGATATCGACGAGTGGATTCTCTACCATCGATTTCCAGTCCGTGGTAAACAGCTCGGCCGGTGCCGGGGCCTCGCGGGGCTTATCTGGATCACGAACGACGATTTGGCGGATCTCAAATTTCAATCCCGTCCCGGCACGCTCTGCGATAAGCTCCCCGTTACGTGCCAGAGTATTCCAGACCCCCGAACCAACCGTACCAAATCCGGCAAGGCCTACTCCGACGGCACCCTCATTCGTGATCACCTCTGAGCGATAGCGGATATCCCGCGTGGCGCAAAGGCTCAAAGGGCACCTTGTCCCTCTGAGATTCCGTCTCGATGGTAGAATCTAGCGCCGTTTTGCTCAATCTGGAGCCTCATGGCCCCGCGAGGATGACACCCACCCCGATAAATTTTCGCCTGTAGGAATCGGATTTTCGTGATTTCCATGCAGATTATCGCTTTTCTCTGAATTGAGGCTGCGACTGGCAGCGTTATACTAGGGTAATGAGATGAGTATCGACTCACGCTACACTTGGGACTCCCTTAGATCCGGAGAAAGCCGCGATCCGAGTTTGCGCCGTCGTAAATTTGGCTTTTGGGTCCTTTTGTCGGTCACCGTAGCAGTAATCCTGCACGCCGTGGGGCTATGGGCTCTTGGGAAATTCAATCTCCTTCTCGAGCTGGCTGATTTCGAATGGACCTCTCAGACTTTCAGCGTAAGCGAAACTCAGACATTACCCCCAGATGTGGTTGCCCCTGTCGCCGAGAGCCAGGATTCCACCCCTCCTTCAAATGCAGAAACCCTCCTCACCGAAATCGAGGAGCTGCTTCCGGAGCTGGATGGTATGGAAATCGATATTCTCCCAGAGCTTGAAAAGCCAAAGGTATCTCTCGAACCACTGCAGCCGGCCAAGCTAGGTGAGGAAAATGCCCCCTTACTGGAGCCCTTGAAGGCTCCGGAGGTTCAGGCCACCCTCGCAACCCTGGGACACAACGAACCCCTCTTCACGGAAGTCCCTGAAGGGCGCGTGATTATTGAGGAGGGCAGCATCTCCGCTGACCTTCCAGATCCTGACTCTTTTCTGAAGAACGCGGCCATCCGAGGCGCCAACGGACTCGACGAGAACGGTCTCTTGGAGGGCTACACCGAGCTCGGGCGCTACCTCAGCTTTGATGTTGATCAGTTGGACGAGGGAAGAGCCGCCCTTCCCAGTGACCTCCTGTTTGAGTTTAACCAGAATGCGCTCAAGCAAAACGCCCGCCTNGGCCTCATGCAACTCGGCATGCTGATTGATCGAAACCCCCAAATGTATTGTATCCTTGAGGGCCACTCCGACCTGTTTGGAAGTGAATCCTACAATATCGAACTATCACGTAAGCGAGCAATGGCNGTCAAAAACTGGTTGGTTCACTCTCTGGGACTAGACGAAAGTCGTATCATCGTCCGGGCCTACGGCCACGCCAAGCCCAAGGTCCTCACTGGTGACCAGAAAGCACAGGCAATCAATCGCCGAGTCGATATTCTCATGCGGAAATCTATTCCACCTCAGGGAGCTCTTCCCGTCCGGGTAAAGCCCGCAGTGGCTCTGCCTGTGGCACCCGACCCCTCTCAACTGCGCACTCCTCCGAAAGCGCTTCCTGTCNAGGAAGAGGCTCAGCCTCCCCCGCCACCACCTGCAGAAACACTACCTCAGCCCCCTCCAGCTCGCGCAATTCCTATCGAAGAGGCANCACCTGCCAGAGCAGTTCCTATTCCGGAGGAGATCCCCTCGCCCCGAAAAGAACCCGAGCGACGCCCCTGAATCTCTCCCGGGATCACTTCCCTCTATCAGTCCTGCCCAGGCGGTAGTGCTGCCTCGGCCATNCCTTCGCTGTCTTCCTCTGGCTCGCTATCCGCAGGCACCTCCACGGGAGAAGTCTCCGCCTCGACGGCCCTCTGTTCCTCTGNATCTGCTATCGGCAAGGGGGCCTCCTCTTCTCTGGCTGGGGCCTCAGGCTCCGCACCCAGCCTCACCCTGTCATCATCAGAGAGCAGAGTTTCAAGAGCATCCCATCCTCCGGGCCTCTGAAGGTTGAAGAGGTTAAGGTAGAGCGAAACGATCCGGGGGTTGAAATCGGCAAAGAGACCGTCGACTGTTTCTCCAAGCTTGTCCGAGTCCAATTCGGTGGGAAGAGTCCCCTCGACCGAGCCCTCTCCGTTGTGCTCGATCCCCATCCCGTCACAGAACCTTATGAGGAGTGGCTGCTGAAATTTCATAAACCAGACCTGAAGAAGGTGCTCTCCAACGGTGTCACTCCCACGAAGCTTCAGAGTCTTGTGCATCCAAGCGATCTGATCCACGATCGACTTTTTCTGAACGAATACGGGACGCAGTTTGCGGGATTGTGCCAGACTCGCTAAGGCACTCTTGTATACATCCCTGTCTTCGTCTCGGAACGTGCTGAAGAGCTCAGTGACAATTGCGGGTTCAACTGCTTTGAAAATTTCGTGTGGTCTCACTTTGGCCTGCTTTATCCTCTCTCAATCCTCTCCGGTCAAGGCGGTCTTCCCTACTCGACCTCCGAGAGAGTCAGAGAAAGGTAATTCTGGATCTCATCCCCCGGCACATTGGCCCTCATTAGCGATTCCCCNACAAGAATCGCATTCGCCCCTGCGTCGAGGGCAAACTGTGCATCATCANCAGTCTTTATTCCGGATTCCGAAACAACCATNACNTTATCGGGCACCTCATCGGCAAGTATCTCTGTTGCAGANAGGTCCGTTTCAAAGGTCTTCAGGTTCCGGTTATTGATTCCAATAAGATTTGCTCCAAGATCGATGGCCCGCTCCATTTCCGGGAGATCGTGAACCTCTACCAGAACGTCCAGCTGCAGATCTCTCGCTATCTGGTAAAACCGGTAAAGGTCTTCATCATTGAGACAGGCCACAATGAGTAAGATCGCGTCGGCTCCGGCAATCACGGCCTCGTAGATCTGAGCTTCATGCACGGTNAAGTCCTTACGCAGGAGAGGCACTTGAGAGTTCTTGGAAATTTCAGACAGGTAGGTCAGCGATCCCTGAAAGTATTTCTTGTCTGTCAGGATCGACATGCAGGAAGCTCCTCCATCAATGTACATCCNCGCCTGCCGAAGAGGGTCGAAATTCTGGTCAATCACCCCGGCAGNTGGGGAGGATTTCTTCACCTCCGCAATAACCCCAAGTCGATCGGAGCCNCGATCCAGCGCGGATCGGAAACCNCGNAAATCATTTCTCTGCAGGGCCTGAGCCTTGAGCTTGGGCGCAAGAGGAACAAGGGGCTCCACCTCCACGCGTTTGTAGGCAATGATTTCATCAAGCTTGTTCATACGGCTGCAGGGGTTTAACCGGGAATCTACCCTTATGGATACGAGATTTTTCGACCAAAAGAGATCCAGTCTCTTCCTGCAGGAGGCAAAAAGGACTTGCCGGTCGTTTCCCGCGGTGTATCTAGGCATTTCACGGATGCGGGTGTAGCTCAGTGGTAGAGCGTCACCTTGCCAAGGTGAATGTCGACGGTTCGAATCCGTTCACCCGCTCCATCTAATCAGCCGGGAGAGGCCACCCTCTCCCGGCTGACTTGTCTCTCCCCGGAGGCAGGGCCCTCGGGGCCGCTCGGAAATACTTTCTTCCAATCACCGAATGGCCACCAACAAGAATACTGTTTTCCATGCAAGAACNCCCAGGGANGCTCCCCATCCGCCCCCTACCACGCATGCTCTGAAATCCAATTCTTGGTTTAGCCGCTGCGNNATTTNTCCAGCGCCTNCCCGAATTATTCGCGCCAGNGCGCTGGGGAAAATACAAGCCCAAGCAGAATNCATGAGGCCGACNAGAGCGTTCAATTGTTCCTAAATGTCGAAGTCCAGAATCATCCGGGATGTCTGTTCCCTCCTCGAGAACCAACTCGCAATCATGCAGGCGGCCGCAGCAGAAGCCCGTCACAATGCGACCGGAGAGGAGACGAAGTCCGAGGGCAAATATGACACCAGAGCCATCGAGGCGTCATACCTCGCGGGAGCCCAGTCCGCTCAGGCAGAAAAAATTGCAACTGCCATTGGTATCCTGCAGCGCTTTGATCCTTCTCCCTGCCAGGATGGAGAACCCATTCGGTCTGGAACGCTTGTCGAAGCTGAGCATGGGGGGACGATTGTCTTCTACCTCCTCGCGCCCGGGGGCGGAGGATCTACGGTTGAACACGAGGGATTTGATTGCACCGTCCTCACTCCGGAGGCGGCCCTTTACCAGAGCCTTCTGGGAGCACAGCCGGGAGATCTTCTTGACGGAACTTCCTTGGTGGTTCTGGAAGTCAGCTGATTCCCCCCAAGATTTGCGTCCAACAGGAGCGACTACTGAATTTCGCTTGATTATATCACGGATCTCTCTTGGTTTCTCCCATGGTCCAACTCCTGAAATCGAGAATCGCGTTGCTCGTTATGGTCGCATTACTTGGTTCCCTTCCGCTCGAGGCACGGAAACCGCCAGAAGGGTTCGAGAACATTGACCAAAATATCGTTATTTCAGCGATTCGGACCCAGATGAAGTACGACGTTCAGTCCTTCACTGTAAAGCCCGGAGCCAAGATCAAGCTAACCTTTCGAAACCCAGATGAGCTTCCACACAACCTGATCATCTGCACCCCGGGAGCCTCCAAAGGCCAAGATAAAGGACAGGAGTTGATCAAGGCCGTTCTCGCATTGGGCGCGAAGGGAGAAGAACTCGGCTGGGAACCGGAATCTCATCCTAGGATTTTACATAGCTCCGGGATGATTCCGCCTGGAAAAGAGACTATCGTATGGTTTCAGGCCCCTGAAAAAGAAGGTAGGTATCCCTACGTCTGCACATACCCCGGGCACTTCACCCTGATGAACGGGGTAATGAATGTCTCAAAACGCGCGGCGGTTGGCATTGTGAGGGGTAAACAGCGGAGTGACCCTTTCTACACGACTCCGAGTATGCGCCAGCGTCCCCAGGTGAGGCGGATTTTCATGCCCGAAGCCGGGCCAGCCGCAATCGCAGTGGCCGTAAACGACGATCTCCATTACTGCTGGGACGCCGGTGAATGCCGCCTGCGCTATATTTGGAAAGGTGATTTTATTGACGGCTGGAGTGTCTTCAAGGGTAACGGTAACGGCCTTGCTTCGATAGAAGGAGATGTCCTGCTCCGTGAAGAAGCCAACCCCCTTGGGAGTCTTCTCTCGCAGGGATCTGCCCAGCCCAAATTCCTTGGATACTCCATTACCGACGGGCTACCCTCCTTTCGGTGGAAAACCTCGGATTTCGTGGTCGAAGAAACTATCAAGCCAACTACGGATGGGAAGGCCCTGTTCCGCACCTTTGATATCAAAAGCGAAAAGGAAAAATATCCCATCACTATCAAGTTCCAGTCCTCCAACAAAATGTCGGTCTCTGGAGAATCCCAGACCATCAAAGGACCGGGACGCCTGACCGTCACTCTGACTCCCCGCCATGATCCGTAGTACCGCCACACTTATTCTCGCCTCCTGCCTCGCCTCTGCCGACGTATGGACCGATGCCTTCAGCATAGAAAAAATATCTCTTCCACCCGGAGTCGATGCACAGATTGGAGGCCTTGCAACAACGCCCAGCGGTAACCTTGCGGCATGTTTTCATCGCGGCGAACTCTTCATTTACAACCCAAAGGAGGGCACCTGGAAGCAGTTTGCCTCAGGGCTGCATGAACCACTGGGCATACTGGCAGAGAGTGACTCCAGCTTTCTGGTTATGCAGCGCCCCGAATTGACAAGGGTCAGTGATACGGATGGCGATGGGATCGGAGACCTTTACCAGACAGTCTTCGATGATTTTGGGATGACTGGAAATTATCATGAGTTCGCCTTTGGTCTCGCACAGGACAAGGAGGGCTACATATATCTCGCTCTTGGGACTGCCTCCAATGGCGCCGGTATTCGCGAGGAGATTCGTGGTCGCTGGAGTCCTATTGGTCTTGATCGGAAATATATGCTGAATGGCCCCGAGTGGCGTAAATATAAGGGGCGGGCCGGGCGCATGTATTCCAGAGTTCCCTACCGCGGATGGGTGCTCAAGGTTTCTCCCGATGGCAGCAAGTGGCAGCCATTCGCAAGTGGGTTCCGATCTCCAGAAGGGCTTGGTTTCGACAAGGATGGTCGCCTTTATGTTGCTGATAACCAAGGAGACTGGCTGGGAACGAGCAAGATCTTTCACGTGCGGGAGGGACGCTTCTACGGGCACCCCGCGTCCTTGGTTTGGAAGGAAGGCTGGAGCCGGGAGCCTTTGCAGGTTGCGGTAGCAGAGCTTGAAAAATTGCGCACCCCGGCGATGGGCCTGTTACCTCAGGGCGAGTTGGCAAACTCACCTACGGAACCACTCATGATTCCAAAAGGTGTTTTCGGCGGATTCAGCGAGCAGATGCTCATCGGGGAGATGAACAGCCCCACTCTTGTCCGGTTCCTCCCTGACCCCGTAGGCGAGGTCTCTCAAGGGGCGGCTATTCCTTTTCTGCGAACCGGAGCACTGGGAGCAGGTAACCATCGGATGTCCTTTACCCCTGATGGATCACTTTGGGTTGCAAAGACCCATCTCTCATGGGCTGGAAGTGAAGGTCTCGTCAGAGTGCGCCTGAAGGAAGACGCTGCTGACTTTATTGCCATTGATCGCGTCGAGCTAACGTCCCGGGGATTTTCGTTGGGGTTCACCCAACCGGTCGATCCAGAAAGCCTCGAAAAGGTTGAGATTACCCGCCACACCTACAAATATCATGCTGGTTACGGCTCACCAAAGGTGGACAAGCAGAACGTTGCCATCAAGACAACGAGCCTCTCCGCAGAGGGCCGCTCCTGTGTAATTAGCTTCAAGAATACCGGAGACTTGAAAAGTGGATATCTTTATACCCTCCGCCTCCCAGAGGTTCGCTCAAACAGCGGAAAAATCCTCTTGGGCGACACGGTGTATTATACGCTTCACGCGAAACGGTAGAGGTTGCATTCCTTGCCCTCCTCTGGCCCGGGCTTAACCTTGCTCCTTGGGAGCGACCCAGAAGATACGTGCTGTGATTGAAGAAGCATGGGGGGTAGGGTCTCCATATGCGGAGGTTACTGCTACGAGTTGTCCTCCTTCTTGCCGTGGTCTCCCTCGGCATTACCGTTTGGACTCAGCGGCACCGGCTCACTACTTCTATCGAACAATTGCTCGTCTCGCAGCGTAGTTCAGAGCCAGCTCCAGACCTCGCCACCTACAGGACCCTTTCGAGGGACCTCGAGCAGCACCGCCAGCGCCTCGGCCAATCCTACCTGAAAGCGCCGATTGGGCCTGAACGGAACGCCCTCCTGACCCAGACTCGCGAGCTTTTGCAGATGAGCCTGCCACGCCTGATGCGATGCTGGCTGGGCACCCCATGGGATTTTAACGGGACCGCCCACGAACCGGGCACGGGAAAAGTTGCCTGTGGTTATTTTGTCTCTTCCGTACTTCAGGATGCTGGGTTTGAGGTTGAATGGGCTCCCCTCGCCCAACAGGCCTCCCAAAATATATTGGGAACTTTTCTACCCAGGGGAGAAATGAGGATCAGAGTCGGAATGGACTATGACGCCTTTCTCAAAGAGGTCCTCCTCTCCGGACCCGGCATCTATATTGTAGGGCTGGACAGCCACGTTGCGTTTCTTGTCATTACCAGCAGTAATGACATCCGGTTCATTCATTCTTCCGGCTCGAGTCCCTACTGCGTTATCGACGAACCCACGGAGCAATCCCAAGTCCTTCGAAACTCTGACTACCGGGTAACCGGCAATCTGACAGCAAGCGATGAAGTCCTGCGTAAATGGCTCCTCGGGGAAAGATTCAGGACCCAGACGCGCTGAGTCCCCAGCCTGCTCGGGGGTCTCCCGCATCTTCATCCGGCATTGGGGCCCTCTCCCAGAAGTGCAAGGCAATCCTTACGGGAGCGGGGCAACCTTCCAAATGCCCTTTCCAAGGCCGCTCCAGCGTTCACCCCGTCATGACCAACTCCAAGAAGCTCCGTTAACCTCCGCTCATAGTGAAGAAGCGTACGGCGGTCCGCCGAAGATTTCGAAAGGTAGCGAAGGGCTCCTCGCAGAAGGTCAAATAACTCAGGCACGGGATGCTCCCGCTCCACGACGGCCTCAAGAAGCTGGCAAAAATAGGCGGCCACCATGGTTTCGGCGTATCCACGCCGCAATTCAGGATGAAACTCTGACACCTCCACCTCCTTCAGAACGTGTAGATCGCTTTTCCGGCTTGGACTCCACACCAGTTCCGCCTCGACAAAGAGGTCAAGCTTTCCTGCAAAAGGACTCGTTGTCCGACGAGCCGCCTTCGCAACCGTTTTCATCAAGCCTGCTTCCCGACAGCACCAATGCACAATGAGGCTGGTATCACCCAACTTGGTAACTCGAGTTACAATGCCTCGTGCCTTTTCCATAACCAAAGTGCTACTTCTCTCGAAACCCTGCATATTAAGGCTACCCGATAAAGATATGACCCGGACACAGCGAGGGCCCACTCACGGAAGAGGGTCTCCCCAAACCTTCAGATCCTGCGACAGCCTGTCAAGGACGCTAAGACCCCGGTCGGCTGCTCGACGGTTTCGGTGGCCCCAGACCTGCTTCTCTGTTAAACGTTCTTCTGCCCCAGTGACATGTCTGCACTCGTCTCTCTTCTAGGAATCGCTGTTCTTCTGGGGGTCGCGACCATTTTCTCCTCCAACTGGCGGGCTATTCAGCTCCGCACAGTAACCGGAGCTCTGCTCCTGCAGATCGGACTGGGCGCCTTTGTCCTCTTCACGACGCAAGGTCAGGCAGTGCTGGGGAGTCTCTCTACCTTGGTCCGGGCCATCATTTCCAGTGGGGACAAGGGTATCGAATTTCTATTCGGTTCCCTAGCAGAGCAGGAATCCATGGGCTTTATTTTCGTAGTCCGCGTCCTCCCGGTAATAATCTTTTTCGCCTCCCTTATCGCAGTCCTCTACCACCTTCGCATCATGCCGCTGGTCATTCACAGTCTCGGAGGTGCTCTGCGCAAGATGCTCGGCACGAGCCGTGCCGAATCCCTCTCGGCTACTGCAAATATTTTTGTTGGTCAAACCGAAGCCCCTCTTGTCGTCCGCCCCTATATCCCCCGCATGACTCAGTCAGAGCTCTTTGCCATCATGGTAGGGGGTCTCTCCTCAATAGCCGGCTCTGTTCTGGCGGCGTACGCGGGCATGGGTGTAAATCTTGAGTATCTCCTAGCCGCCTCGTTCATGGCCGCACCAGGAGGGTTGCTTTTCGCCAAAATCCTTTTCCCTGAAAGCGAAACTCCTGAAGAACATCTCCCCAGCGACGATGCAGAAGACAAGCCGGTCAACGTCCTTGACGCAGCAGCACAAGGAGCCTCTGCTGGCTTGAAGCTCGCCTTGAATGTGGGCGCCATGCTTCTCGCCTTTATCGCACTCATCGCTCTGCTGAATATGGGTCTTGGAACAGTGGGAGGATGGTTTGGCAACCCCGATATTTCTCTCCAGCAGATTCTCGGGGTAATCTTTGCTCCTCTTGCCTGGGTTCTCGGCGTGCCGTGGGAAGAGGCCAGTCGGGCTGGTAGTTTTATCGGCCAGAAGATCATCCTCAACGAGTTCGTGGCCTATAAGGCTCTCCTTGATGACGGCTCACTCTCTCCTCTCTCGGAGGGCATTGTGACCTTTGCCTTATGTGGTTTTGCGAACCTCTCCTCAATCGCCATTCTCCTTGGCGGATTAGGCGGGATGGCTCCAACCCGCCGTTCGGACATCGCGCGGATGGGCCTCAAAGCTGTATTCGCAGCCTCCCTCGCTAACTTTATGAGTGCCGCTATTGCAGGGCTTTTTCTAGCCCTGGGTAGTTGAACTCTCCAAAGCTCATGACCGGCAACATAACCTCTTCACGGAAAACAATGATTGAGATCCTCTTGGCCCTTACCGTCGGAATCCTTGTCGGCATTATTTTTAGCGCCTTTAAACTCCCGGTTCCTGCGCCCCCCGCCATTGCGGGAGTGGTTGGTATTCTGGGGATTTACCTGGGAGCTCAACTCTGGCCGTTCATCGTGAAACTATTTTCCTGAATTGACTCCAGTATCTGATCCTTGCCCAATGGCCTTTCTTCCTCAGGAAATTATACGGCGTAAACGCGATGGCCATATCCTTGGCCGAGATGAAATCAATTTTCTCGTTAATGGCCTTACCGATGGAAACATCAGCGATGGACAAGCCGCTGCATTCGCAATGGCAGTCTATTTCAAAAGCCTTAGCTCAGAAGAATGTGTCAGCCTGACTCTCGCCATGCGCGATTCCGGAACTGTCCTTGACTGGTCGGATCATCACTTGAATGGGCCGGTGGTCGACAAGCACTCTACCGGTGGCGTAGGGGATTTGGTATCGTTAGTCCTTGGGCCCCTGCTGGCTGCCTGCGGCGGCTACGTCCCTATGATTTCGGGGCGCGGGCTGGGCCATACAGGTGGAACTCTGGACAAGCTGGATGCAATCCCGGGCTACAACTCTACGCCGCAAAACTCCCTTTTTCAGAAGGTGGTCAGGGACACAGGCGTTGCCATCATTGGCCAAACAGAAGTTCTCGCACCAGCTGATGGCCGCCTGTACTCGATCCGGGATACCACTGCAACCGTCGAATCTATCGGGCTGATCACAGCCTCCATTCTCTCCAAGAAGCTTTCCGCGGGTCTCGATTCCCTGGTCATGGACATCAAAGTTGGCAATGGAGCCTTCATGCCAACTCTAGAGCAGTCACGAGCGTTAGCCCAGAGCATCGTGGACGTCTCTGGTGGGGCGGGAACTCCAACTTCTGCACTTATTACTGATATGAACCAGAGCCTTGCTTCGAGTGCTGGCAATGCCATCGAGGTAAGAGAAGCGATCGACTTCCTTACCGGTGGTCAGCGCAATCAGAGGCTGGAAGAGGTCACTCTCTCCCTTTGTTCAGAGGTTCTTCAGACCTCGGGGCTGGCAGACTCTGAAAGTGAGGCCCTTGCAACTCTCCGGAAGGGGCTTGCCTCCGGGCAGGCAGCCGACCGGTTTGCACAGATGGTATGTTCTCTGGGGGGACCTGCTGATCTTCTGGACCGTCCCAGCTACTACCTCCCGCTCGCTCCTGTCTTGAGAGAAATCTACCCCTCTCAGGAAGGGTTCGTTACCTCTATTAATACTCGTGAACTCGGTCTCGCAGTAGTGAAACTAGGAGGCGGCCGAAGCGAGCCGAAGCAGGTCGTTGACCCACGCGTAGGCCTTGGAAAAATCGTAGCCCTCGGAGAAAGGGTAGACCGGAAAACGCCCCTTGCGGTGGTTTATGCTGCCTCAGAAGACTCTGCCCTGAGAGTTGCTGATGACTTGCGATCGGCATTTGCCATCAGTAGCCAGGCCCCGGAAGTTACCCCAGTCGTCCTGGAGAGGGTCGCCTTATCATGAAACGCGTCATCCTCCTGGTCATTGATTCCCTTGGGATTGGGAGCGCTTCCGACGCCTCTGCCTTCGGGGGTGCCGGCTTTACCGACGAGGGAGCCGACACTCTAGGGCATATCGCAAACACATTCGCTCTCGCCGGAACGCCCCTCCAACTTCCCAACCTTGCCCAGCTGGGACTTCTCGAATCATACAAGCTCAAGAATGGAGTCTACCCTGCTGGAATGATTTCCTCTGACAACATCCAGGGAGCGTGGGCCTACGCGAGGGAAACGAGTCTCGGAAAAGACACCCCCAGTGGTCATTGGGAAATCGCAGGAGTTCCGGTTCCCTTCGATTGGTCTTACTTCCCAAGAAGCGTCCCGTTCTTCCCGGAAACGCTTGGTAGCAAAATCGCCAAGCACGGACTCGTCGAGAAATCACTCGGGAACTGCCACGGGTCAGGAACCGAGATTATCCAGCAGTTTGGACAGGAGCATATCATATCCGGTAACCCGATCTTCTACACTTCCGCCGACAGCGTTTTCCAAGTTGCAGCCCATGAGCACCATTTCGGTCTGGAGCGACTCTATAAGCTTTGTCACTGCATTCGCCGGCTCCTTGACGATAGCGAACTGACGATTGGCCGTGTCATTGCTCGCCCGTTTACCGGCACCAGTCCCAGAAATTACAAGCGGACTGGCAACCGCCGCGACTTTGCTGTGCCCCCTCCGGACGTCACGATCCTTGAGAAAATTCAACGAGCAGGTGGATCCGTAACCGGAGTTGGCAAGATCGCCGATATCTACGCCCATGCTGGTATCACTCGAGAGCTCAGGGCTCACGGACATTCTGCCCTCTGGGAGAAGACCCTGTCCGCCCTCCAGCAAAGTGAAGCCAACAGTATCGTAATGACTAATTTCGTTGATTTCGACGCCCTTTACGGTCACCGCCGGGACGCTCAAGGCTATGGTCAAGCCCTCGAAGAATTCGACCGCGCCCTGCCGGCCATATTATCCGCCCTGCAATCAGGCGATCTCCTGATCATCACTGCAGACCATGGAAATGATCCCACATGGCCCGGAACGGACCATACGCGGGAGGATATTCCGATTCTTTTGACAGGAGACAAGGTCCCCTCTGGCACCTGCCTGGGAGCCCGGGAAACCTTTGCAGATATCGGGCAGACGATCGCGGGCTATTTTTCTCTGGAGCCTTTTGCAAAAGGCACTTCTCTTATTTGAACTTCATTTTTTCAAGATGCCCGCTCCCACACCTCACATCGAAGCTATTCCCGGAGATTTTGCGTCCACAGTCCTCATGCCTGGTGACCCTCTCAGGGCTAGACACATTGCCGATGAATTCCTCTCCGACGTTCGTCAGGTCAACGGTGTACGTGGAATGCTGGCCTTCACTGGTCAACACCTTGGGTCCAGAGTCTCCGTGATGGGCAGCGGCATGGGCATTCCTTCCATTTCCATTTACGCCAAGGAGCTCTGGACTGAATACGACGTGGAAACGATTATCCGCGTGGGCAGTTGTGGGACCTCTCACTCCAAGGTCGCCCTACGCGACATCTTGATTGGCACAGGGGCATGCACGGACTCTAAGGTCAACCGAGGCCGCTTTCGAGGCCACGACTTTGCCGCGATTGCTGATTTTAATTTAGCCCGGAAAGCCGTTTCCGCCGCTGAGTCCCTTGAGATTCCTGTCAGAGTTGGAAACCTCTTTTCCGCGGACCTTTTTTATACCCCTGACCCGGACATGTTTGACGTCATCGAGGCCATGGGGGTTCTCGGCATTGAAATGGAAGCTGCCGGACTTTACGGTTGTGCAGCGGAATGCGGTAAGAAGGCCCTAACAATCTGCACGGTCTCGGATCACATCCGCACTGGGGAAGCGACCTCTTCGGTGGAACGACAAACGACGTTCAATGATATGATCCGGATTGCACTGGGAACTATCTCCTGAGCGCGCCCCTCAAAGGAGTCCTGCCAACTTTCTCACCCGCCGCAGAAGGACTTTCACCCTGCGGCTACCCTCTTGAGAACTGACGAAGGAGCCTCCTCTCCTTACCTCAAGAGCTGAGGACACCCGATGGGTTCCGAATTCAACCTCGGTCAGAATTACCTCAATTCTGAGGAAGACCCCGGGGCCAAACCAATCCCCAAACCGTTCCCTGCCAAGGGCATCACCCTCCCGAACAAAGTGGAATATTCCCCTGGCTCCACTCCCTGCTACCAATTCAAAACCATCTCCTTGAAATACAGTGATGATCGCACGCTCTATGCTATAGCGAGGTGCAAATTCAATTTTGNGGGACTGAAGAAGCCCCGGTCGAGCAGAATCGCCATTCCCGCCTGCCCCACACCCNGGGAGCAACACCACTGANGCGAGGAAAAGGNCGGACCTNCTGAGCTTTTTNCAATCGTTGANCACGGACNNTACCCTGAGGGGGATCTTCCACTTCGCAAGAATTGCTTGCTCTGGANNAACCCCCNNATTGCCCTTTTGAAGNCGCGTCAAGACCGCCTTGACTCCCCATCCGTGATGCCCACACTCCCGGGCAGATGGCCGAAAATTCATTCAGCGACGACCTCCAGGCGCTCGACACTGCAGCTCTCAAGGGCCGCCTGTCGGAACTCCGGAGGTANCTTTGACGTTCCTGAGCTGGAAAANACCATCACTGCCATCGANANAAAGATGGAGGCTTCCGATTTCTGGAATGACCAGANCACTGCCCAACAAACTGTTCGGGAAGCCANCCGGCTNAAGGGAAAGCTTCATCCTTTTCTGAAACTTGAGGAACGCCTGCAGAATATCGAGGCTGGAGTNGAGCTTGCGNGAGAGTTTGACGATGNCGATTCCGCNCGCGAAGCGATCNCCGAATTTCTTTCCCTNGAGNAAGACATCGACAGCTTTGAACTTGTCACTCTGNTAGANAAGCCGTCCGACCCNAACAATGCCTATCTCTCTATTCAAGCAGGGGCAGGTGGAACAGAAGCCTTNGACTGGGCCCAGATGNTACAGCGNATGTANATACGATGGGCCGACAGTCGGGGCTTCAAGGTTTCTATTACCGATGAACAGGAGGGAGAGGGCGCNGGGATCTCAAGCACATCGATTAAAATCGAAGGAGANTATGCTTATGGCTACCTCAAGAACGAGCGGGGNGTTCATCGGCTCGTCCGNATTTCNCCCTTTGATGCNGCNGGAAAACGTCACACCTCATTCGCNGCAATNGACTGCACNCCTGAAATTTCAAACGATATTAATATCGAAATCCCTGANAGCGACGTCGAGATCCAGACAACCCGNTCTGGCGGCAAGGGGGGCCAGAATGTCAACAAAGTTGAGACTGCGGTGATCATGAAGCACAAGCCCTCNGGAATTATGATTCGNTGTACTCAGGAGCGTTCGCAANTGCGTAANCGGGAANTGGCTTGGGAGCTCTTGAAAGCCAAACTNTACCAGATNGAGGAGGATAAGCAGAAAGTGGAGGCCGACCGNACCTACGGCGAAAAAGGCGAAATTGGCTTCGGTAGCCAGATCAGATCTTATGTTTTNCAACCATACCAGATGGTTAAGGACCTGCGAACTGGNTGCGAAACCGGNAATATCCAAGCNGTCATGGACGGCGCCCTNGACCCATTCATCGAGGCAATGCTCAGGGGTCAGGACAACTCCTGAAGCAGATTGTGATTNGAAGTTGGCTCGGCGGACATANCTGCTANGATANNCNACNGATGAAGATTTTCNTCNTTCTTCTACTGACTCTTGTCTCATCNGCTGTCGCAGAAATCGAATGGCGTAGCTTTGAGAANGCGGACAAGACAAAATCGTTTCAGGGNCGTCTGGTCGGATANAATCCCCTCACCAAGAAAGTNACCGTCCAACGGCAATCAACCCTGCGNCCCGTCACCTTTCAAATCGANCTGCTCTCGGAGGAACATCGCACTTTCGTCGAAAGTCGCGCTGTTGAGCTGGANGCGGCAGGAGGNCTNCGCATGATGTTTTACGAGAACGTCCACAAAGTGGGAAGCACTCGGAGTGGNAGCACTAAAACNAGCAGCTACGANGGAGGTTACAAAATTGANATTCGGAATTATCTTCGGCGGGCAATTCAAGATGTATCCGTGGACTACCTCATCGTTTACCGGAAAGANTCGACGAAGGGTAACGGCACAAGGTCGATCAANCGTGGAAGTAGAAATCTNACTGCTTTAATACCAAACTATGACGAGAATATTNTCATCANTGGCATTCCGCTTACCAGTTACTACAAGGCCGGGTCTGTAACCNNGGCNGCAGGTTCGACATGATGTCGCGGGAGTGGCACGGTCAGNGCCACGAGGTCACAAAGGAGCCGGGANGCACTTATCGGGTGTNTCGCACGGATCAAAGTCGGAGGACGTNTTGTCAAAACTGAAGCCTCCAGCGCGGACGTTCTGAGGAAATATGGTGACGCATTCGAGAGNCCTCGTAAGCCCTAGAAAANNCTGTCANNGGNAGCNNATTTTTCTNCTCTTCANCGTGAGGCAACATCTTGATCNGAGGCCAAGAGTTCTCCCCAGAGTTGCTGNGGAGAATGAGAGGGCCTCGTCATGACAAAACGGGGNANANNGCTCGACCCCATCCCCAGCTCCGCAACGAAATCACANAAGAGGTCTCTGAGGCCGTCCCGCACCGCNGGATCAGAATTAGCCGGCAGAAGAAAAAGCAGGGCNCGCCGCCCNTTCTCGTGATAGTTACTCAGNAGCGTCTGCCTTGGTAGGATCTCCAGTAGATCGCAAAAAGCATCCAGAGGATCGGTTTCGCCTGAAAAATCGAAGGGCACCCTGACCAGAGTAGACGGAACCGCGTAGCAAGCGTGTGTTTCTACGGCGCTCTCCATCGCTGCATAAAACTCCAGCTGGCTGATAGCTCGATGATTGAGCCCTTCGCCAGTAGGACCTTGCGAACCTCCACCTGTACGATCGCAAACTGCCTTCATCAGGTCAAATGTGCTGGGGCTGATTTTCTCCAGGGGAATATCCTCCACGATGAGTATATAAGAGGGTGTCCTGCCAGGCCTGCAGATCGGATAAGCCGCCAAGTAACCAGATCTACGGGCGGAAGGCGTTTTGAGGAGGGACTTTTGCACCAGAAAGCAGCTCCGGGCTAAGGACTCGGAAACAATCGGGTGGTCCTCTTGCCGCAGGTATTCAGGAAAGCACTCAATGCCTCCGATTGAACTAACCCGGGTAAGAGCTGTGGCTCCACGCCCGCGAGGGAGCTCGTAGACCGAAGCTTTCCTCGTATGAGTGATTTGAGCTAGTCTCTCGAGGATTGCAGCCGGAAGAAAAGAGTCCGCAGCCTCTTGCAACTTGGCAATCTGCTCATCGACCGCATTATCGTCGGCTCCTCGAAATTCCAATCTCTGCTGGAGATCCTGACGGGAGAGCAAAAGCAGCTCACGCTCCGCAACATACTTTCTGTTGTCCTCCAGAAGGAGGTCTCTCTCCATTCGCAATTGCGCACTACGTTCTCCGCTTAACCGGGAAGCCCAGCCCACCGTAGCGCCCAGAAGAGGAAGCCCAACCAGAGCGTGAAAGTATCCTGGAATCGCTCCCCCCTGACCACTCCAGTAACTTACCAGGGCAAGAAGCGAGGCCACAATAATTCCAGCAATAATGCCACCTCGGGGGCCATGTCTTACACCGAGAAAAGCCGGCAGGATGAGGTAGGGGGTAGGGTTGGAAGAGAGTAGCCCGGGGTCATGAGGAGCAAGCAGAGCATTCACCCCAGCCAGCAAAAGGAATAGAGCCGCGAACCAGATTGAGAATGCACGCACTCCATGCGGAGGCACCGGGAGGAACGTTCCGGGAATAGCAGACAAGGTCCTAGCAGACATCGACACGAGAAGGGACAAGGGTGAATTTATCCTCCCGCTCAAGGTAAGGTCTCGAGCAGGGTCCTTCAGATAACCGGACTACCTCGACCCATCCAAAAAGAAATTTAGAAATGAGATTAAGAGGACCTGATATCATGGCAGTCCTTTAATTTCTTTATTTCTTCACAAGGGCAAAATGCTCAATCGTGAGTGACAATGACAAGCTTCTGCATCGAAACACAAGAGACCTGAAACCTTGATCGAAATGGCCCCCTCCAACACACCGAAGCCCAATTTATGGAAAGCACGACGGCCCCTACTGTTTTGTTGAATGGCTATTTTCTGGGGTAGTCACAGGGACACGAAAATAAGCTCTGGTTGGATCCACCCTGAAGATTTGATGTTTGGGCCCCTTAACAAAATATCACTGTCGAGAGCCAGGAGTCACCTCGAGGATCATCCGCTTCCCTTTCCTTACTACCGTGATCTTCACCATCTCGCCGACCTTCAGCGACTCTAGGACATAGGTGTAGTCGTAGATGTTCTTCACCGCCTTCCCAGCCACGTCAACTACCACATCTCCCCCCTGTATTCCGGCCTTATCAGCCGGCCCGCCCTTTGTTGCCCCAGATAGTTTCACCCCTACAACATCTCCCTGCGAATAATCGGGAACTGTTCCAAGGTAGGCTCTAAGGTTGGCCCGTCTTCCTTGTCCCTCTGGGCGCTCAACCTTGACGTAGTCCGGTGCATCTTCCGCTCCAGCCAGCCCCCGGGCGACAAGTGCCATGAACCGAGTGACACGCTCAGTCCCTGGATAGTTGATCTTATCTGCAGTATCCCTTGGGGTGTGATAGTCGTCGTGCGCTCCAGTAAAGGCGTTCAGAATCGGAACTTCCCGCAGATAAAANGAAGTCGCGTCTGTCGGAAGGTAGGCATCACTCTGGGTCTTGATTGGAAGTCCNACTGGGATATTTCTTTGTTCAATCACCTGTGGCCANATCGAGCTAGACCCAGTGCCCTGCAGAACCAGCGATTTGTCAAGGCGCCCAACCATATCCATGTTGAGGTTGGCTGCGAAAACATCATTCAACTTTGCATCCTGATCTCCCTTAAGCTTCTGGGCCACTTCCTTCACAAATCGTGAGGAACCAATCAGGCCGATTTCCTCTCCTGACCAAGCAGCAAAGACCACATCTCTCTGAAGACGAAGGGAGCCTGCCTTCTGCTGAGCCGCAAGGTANTGAGCAATTTCCAGCAGGGCTGCAACCCCTGAGGCNTTATCATCCGCNCCGTAGTGAATCTTCTTGGCTTCTTCACCAGTAGCCCTCGANCCCCCGCCATGAGAGCCCAGGTGGTCAACATGGGCCCCTAGAATAAGAGCGGGCCGACCACGGGCCTCCACGTCCCGGGCGAGCAATCGACCAACGACGTTCCTTCCTATCCGCTTTTGCTGCACGATATCGATAGTCGCCTTGACCGTAGCCTTCGGAACTTTGATGCCCATCATCATCTCCCCTTTATCAAGGGCGGTCTGGATTTCCGNGAGGTTCTCCCCTGTAGCGGCAACCAGCTTCTCCCCAATTTCCTTCCTCAGGGAAAATGCTGCTATTCCGGAATCGGCCATCGAGGCGTCGTATCTCAATCCCACCAGCTCGTCCTTTACCTCGGTATTCGGACCAGCTACGAAAATAATCCCCTTTGCCCCCTTCTGCCTGGCTGTCATTGCCTTGTAACGCATACTCGAATANCGGGCAAACTGACGGCGGCGCTCTGCGCTGACATTCTCAGGCATGAAGCGCAGGACGAGNACCCACTTGTCNTTTACCGCAAGATGGTAATAGCTGGAATACATCGCGCTCTTTTTCCCATCAGCGCCAACCTGTCCCTTGGGAATTTCGATGCCATATCCGGCGAAGACAATCTCCTCGGCCTGGATCTCTCCGAGCTGGGAAAAGGACAGAGGTTTCCAGTCTCGNTTGACCTCCAACTCCATTTTTTCGCCGCCAGTTGTGAGAGTAAGCTTGTTTTTTTCTCCCAGATCGACCCCCGCGGTAAACTCAAAGGGGTAAAAATAGTCCTCCGCGAGGAATGGCTTCAACCCTAAGGCCTCGAATGCCTTAGCCACGTAGGCCGTGGCCTTCTGCTCTCCTGGAGTGCCCGTCATCCGCCCCTCCAGCTCGGGTCCGGCGAGATATTCGATATGATGACGCAGGTCCCCCTTGTCAATTTNCGCACTCGTGGAGGCCAGACCTTGGAGCGCGTCTAGGGAAGGCCCTGGCTCCTGAGAATCTGGANCATTGGGCGCCGCCCCCCGGTCCGGTGCTGCGGCCAGTAAGGCAAGGGCTCCGTCATGATTCCATTGACCCAGGAAAATCTGCGATCCGGGAAGCCCGGAGCGCTTGCTGGTCCACGAGAGGCGGTTGCCATCAGGCGAAAAAGCAGGCAGTCCATCGAACCCCTCCGTCCAAGTTACCCGGACTGGATCCTTCTCTCCAGCGGCGTCGACAAGATATAGTTCAAANTTTGCAAATCCATTCAGATTGGTCGCGAAGATGAGATATTCTCCGCTGGGATGAAAATATGGGGCCCATGACATCGCACCAAGATCCGTGAGCTGTTTCTCTTTTTTCCCAGCAAGCTCCATGGTGAAGATCTCAGCCTGATCACCTTCGCGATTGAAACGCCGCCAGCATATCCTCTTTCCCTCGGCGTCGAAGAACGGCCCGCCATCATAACCCTCTTGCGAGGTCAATCGTTGCACATTGGACCCATCAGCATTCATAACAAACAAATCCATCAGAAATGACGGGTTCAACTTGAACCAATCACGGTCCTTCTCACTCAATGATTCCCCCTCTGAGTATCCGAGACGATTAGAGCCGAAGACGATCTTGCTTCCGTCAGGGGAATAGGCTCCCTCTGCATCGTATCCTACGGCCTTGCTCAGGTTTCGGGACTTTTTCGTTTCGAGGTCATACTCGTAAATTTCGTAGAAGGGGTCGTAATCCCACGAGTAGCGTTCTTCGTTTCCTTCTGCCCGACGCTTTAGTGCNTCCACCTGTTTCTTCCTCGAGTCAGGATCGCTGTGAGTAGATGCAAACATCACTTTCTTGCCAGAAGGATGAATCCACGCGCAGGTTGTCTTGCCATGGCCCGGGGAGATGCGCTNGGTGTCCCCAGTTTCGAGATCCAGNAGATAGATCTGAAAGAANGGGTTATCCTTGGACCGTTCACTNTGNAAGATCATCTTCTTCCCATCCGCACTGAAATACCCTTCGCCAGCACGCTTTCCAGCGAAGGTCAGCTGACGGACCGAGCTGAGGAGCCTCTCCTCATTTTTCGCAGGATCNTCNGCAGCATCATCCGCGAGGANCGCTAAGGTTAAACTCAGAACGAGGGNTATATGGAGGAAGANCGCTCTCATGGTGTGCAAATCTAATAGAAGCAGGCTGGTGATCCGTCAAATATACGCTGGGAATTGCTTTTCCTCCGCAAATTCCCGATGAGGGGGGCCATCATGCGCATTGATATCATCACCCTCTTCCCGGAAATCGCCCTCGCTCCACTGTGCGAGAGTATAATTAAGAGGGCCCAAAAAGCGGGGATTGTGGAAATTCATGCNCATGACCTGCGGTCATGGGCTGTCGACAAACACCGCAAAACCGATGATTACCTCTGCGGTGGAGGCCAAGGCATGCTCCTCAAGCCTGAGCCGGTCTTTGCTGCTGTCGCCGACCTGCGCCGGGCGGAAACCAAGGTCATCCTGACCACTCCCCAAGGGCTTCCTTTCAAGCAGAAGGATGCCCAGAGGCTTACCTCCTGTGAGCACCTGATGTTCATCTGTGGTCACTACGAGGGCGTGGACCACCGTATCGTAGAGCATCTGGTAGACGAAGAGATCAGCATTGGAGATTACGTTCTAACCAATGGAGCGCTGGCCAGTGCCGTCATTTGCGATGCTATCATTCGCCTCCTTCCCGGAGCCCTTGGCGACGACAGGTCCCCCGCGGAAGAATCCTTCTCCGATCCCACCCTGCTGGAGCCTCCAGCTTACACCAAACCCATCGATTTCATGGGCCTGAAAGTTCCCGACATTCTTCTTTCCGGAAACCATGCCGCGATTGAGGAATGGAAACAGAATGAGGCCTTGGAGCGGACCCGCAGGAATCGCCCCGATCTCATTGATCGCTCCGAGGGAAACCAATGAGCCTTCGGAAAGTTTAACTCTGGCCACTACCAATGACTCGCCACTACAATTAACCATGCAAAGCATGACCGGATTCGGGCGGGGAGCCCACGCAACTGAGCATATTGTTGTTCGAGTGGAAGCCTCCTCGGTCAACCGTAAGCAGGGCGAGGTCCACCTCTTCATGCCACGCAACCTTGCAGAGCTTGAACCCCGCCTCCGCAAACATGTCCTCGGTCGGATCACCCGTGGGAGAGTGAATATCAATGTGACACTTGAGCGTACCGGGGGATTGGGAGAGGGAGTCAGGATAGACGGGGACAAAGCACGCGCTCTCAAATCTGCTTTCGAGGAATTATCTGAGAGCCTTGGAGAGACCCTCTCTCCTCAAGCAGCAGACTACCTTCGTGTCCCTGACATTTTCGTCTTCAGCGAGGGCTCACACGTCGAGGAAACCCTCGAGGCCCTTCTGCCCGCTCTTGATGAAGCATTGGACAATCTCATCGAGATGCGAACTGAGGAAGGGGCTGACCTCCGGGCTGAGCTGGAGCGAATTCTGAAGACCCTTGGAGAGCTCACCCAGGAAATCGAGGACCACTCTCCCTCGATCGTCATTGGACATCGAGAAAACCTCCTCTCCCGCCTCGGAGATGCAGGCCTCGAAATTGACCTTAGTGACGAACGAATCCTCAAGGAAATTGCTCTCTTTGCCGATCGCTGTGAAATCACGGAGGAGCTGACTCGGCTAAAGTCTCATTTTCGGAAGTTCCAATCCTATTTAGGGGTCCCGGGAGTGGTAGGCCGCTCGATGGACTTTCTTTGTCAGGAAATCAACCGGGAGTTCAACACCATTGGGTCAAAGGCAAACGATGCCGTCCTTGCGCAGGCCGTTGTAAACGCCAAAACGGAACTGGAAAAGATCAGGGAACAGGTGCAGAACATTGAATGATTTCCGGCCTGTAACGCTTGTCTCTGGCCATCGGCGCCACGTTGGGTAAGATCGGCTCCACGCTGAAATCCGGGGTCTCTTCCTCAGCTCTCGCCCTGAGACAACGAGACGGCCTTTTCCAAACCCATGTCTCATCCCCCGTCACGATGCAGCTTCCCGTTCCCCGGCACCTCCCTCCTCTGGATACAAACTTTATCCCTGCCGCACTCTGGCACAGGGCCTACCAGCGCCAGGTAGAGAACGATCCCAGAGGCAGCAGCTTGCATCTGGCACTCACTCGTAAGGATGGCACCACCTTCCGACACCAGCTGCGAATCCTGCCCCACGAAGGAAGGAACAGAGCACTCAACAATACATATGTTGAGCGCACCGTTAAATTCCTCCTCTGGATGAAGGGCGGGAGCCGCCTGTTGGTGGCAGGNGAAGAATCTATCGCGAACATGCTTTCGCAAACCTACTCAGAAAGCGGACCTCGTTCTTTCGATCGGGAGGTCGTTGGACAGGGAATATTCGACGAACCTATTACCGCCGCAGCCTGCCCGCGGGAAGAGCTTCCACCAGCCTCAGAGGAGAACGTAGCGCTGGGAAGAAATCTCAATGGCTGCCGGATTGGGTTCGATCTTGGCGGATCTGACCGAAAGGCTGCTGCCTTAATTGACGGAGAGGTGGTGTTCTCGGAGGAAATTCCCTGGGACCCTTATTTCCAATCAGATCCGCAATATCATCTGGACGGAATCCGGGACACCTTGCAGAGGGCCGCCGCACATTTGCCGCGAGTGGATGCCATTGGCGGATCTGCGGCTGGAGACTACATCAACAATGAGATCAGAATTGCTTCCCTTTTCAGGGGGATAACGGACCAGAACATCTTCAAAAGGGACGTCCGCCCGATCTTCATAAAACTTCAGAAGGAGTGGGGGGGCATTCCCTTTGTAGTAATCAACGATGGGGAAGTAACGGCCCTTGCTGGATCCATGAGTATGGGCGCTAATGCCGTCCTGGGTATCTCAATGGGCACTTCGCTTGCAGCCGGGTATTGCACCCCCGGGGGGCGTATCACTCCGTGGATTAATGAGCTCGCTTTCGCTCCTGTAGATTACCGGGACGATGCGCCTCGGGACGAATGGTCAGGAGATGCCGGATGCGGAGTACAGTATTTTTCCCAGCAGGCAGTCGCTCGCCTGGCCCCTGCGGCCGGCTTCGCCTTTGGCGACATGCCGTTCCCCGAACAACTCTTGAACGTGCAACAAGCAATGAAGGACGACCATGAAGGGGCCCGAAAGATTTATCAGTCAATCGGAATCTATTTGGGTTATACCATCGCCCATTATGCTGATTTCTATAACATCAAGAATCTCATGACGCTCGGCAGAGTGACCTCCGGCCGGGGCGGAGAGCTTATCCTTGAGAAAGCTTCAGAAGTAATCCAGGACGAATTCCCTGAACTAACAGAGCAGATCACAATGACGACCCCGGATGAACAGATGAAACGACACGGCCAGGCCGTTGCTGCTGCGAGCCTGCCAATCTGCGCCTCAGAATAAGCCAACGATCCCATGAATTTTTTCAATTCCACTGCTACCACCTTTATTCCATCCAGTGAATCTGAGGACTCTGCGCTTGCCCGCATCACGCACCTGGGCATCGGCGCTCATCAGGACGATCTGGAGTTCATGGCCTTTCATGGGATCGAGGCCTGCTACAGACGGAGCGAAAAATGGTTTGGCGGGGTGACCTGCACTGATGGTGCCGGGAGTGCGCGAACGGGCCTCTACAAGGATTACTCCGATGAAGAGATGCGTGAAGTTCGACGCCGGGAGCAGGATCACGCAGCGGTTGTCGGCGATTATTCAGCCATGATTCAACTCGATTACCCGAGTCACGCCATAAAGGAACCACCTAACGAAGANCCAATCGAGGACCTTGTGGCCATCCTCAATGCTACAACTCCCGATCTGGTTTACACTCACAACCCCGCAGACAAGCACCCCACACATGTGGCAGTAGTTGCAAACGCCCTGAAAGCACTCCGGGCACTCCCTCCCGAGAATCGACCCAAGAAAGTCCTGGGATGTGAGGTCTGGAGGGGGCTTGATTGGATGCTCGATTCGGACAAGACCATTCTCGACGTAAGCAGGCGCTCAAATCTCGCAACCGCCGTCGGAGGGATCTTTGACTCCCAGATTGCAGGAGGAAAAAGATACGACCTTGCCGTCGAAGGCAGACGAATAGCAAATGCCACCTTTTATGACTCTCACTCCGTAGATGACGCCGAAAAGCTATGGTTTGCCATGGACCTCACTCCCTTGGTTGAGGATCCTGGCCTCGATCCCATCGAATTTACGATGTCCTTTATCCAAAGNTTCGAAGGGGAGGTCCGCGGAGCACTCAGAAAATATTTTTGATACGTGCCGTCCACGATTCTGCCGGGTGGCTACAGGACACACGTTTCTACTCTACAAACCCTACCCCATTCGGGTTTTGCAATAGATCGTCAGGAATGGCCCTTTGACTCTTCGATAATTTCATCCATCCTGTGACCTATCTTTCACCCCCAACCCGTGGCTAATGCGACTTCTTTGCGCTTCTCGCCCTGACACCCTTTGCGCCATAATCTCTGCNTCCCTGATCTCTGCAGGAATTCTTACAGGATCTGGGTTAGAAAANGGAGAAGTGCAGGCNAATGCTCAGTTTCTGTCCGGTGGAGCGGCAATTGGNCAGGAAGAGGAATTATCCATGGAAGTGCAGTCTCCGGGACCCGCTCAGTTCCCTCCGCTNCCCAACGCAGCACCGGCTCTGGCGAGGATCAACGCTTCCATGCTCTCGGTGAGCCACTTGGCAACCTCTGGATCAAACAGCGCCCTCGGCCAGTTTAACTCTGCAGCTCAGACCCTTGTTGAATACGTTGACAACATAGTCGTGAGCGCCGAGGGAGTCGCTCCGGGAGCCGAGCTGATCCTTACGGTGGCGTGGGATGTCTCGGGGCAGTCCGTTTTCAATGCTCCGGATCGGATCCGGACTCGTAGCAGGCTTCTTCTCGATGCGGCCGGCATCGACCTTGACCCCGATCCAAATGCCCCTGAGCCCCCAAGGCAGGTATGGTCCCGAGACTTCTCAAACTANGAGGAAACAACNGAGGGTGAATTCGGCCAGGTCCGATTTGATTTTCTTGTACGGGCAGGGGTTCCCAGCCCNGGGAATNTTCGTATGCGGAGTGCAGCAGGGGTNNTTGTTGGTGGTTCGGGGTCCAACTTCACAGGTAATTACAACTGTCAGGCAACAGGTGAGCTTANTGCTGAAGTCGTCGGGGCTGTGGACCTNAGAACTAAAAGCGGTGAAACNATCTATCGGTGGACAACTAATTCGCACTCCGGGATCGACTATGGATCCCGCGATGACGATCCACCTCAGGCCCCCGCCCTCACAGTCAACCCCTCCGAGACCGGGGCGGAATTCACGGCACTATCGTGGGAATCCAGACAGAATCACTTCTACTTTGTCGAGTCTACCACCGGTGATGGTATTTGGGCGCTCGTGACCGAAGTAGCAGGAACTGGACTCCCTGTCA
Organism: Roseibacillus sp.; assembly: GCA_002729275.1. GTDB lineage: Bacteria > Verrucomicrobiota > Verrucomicrobiia > Verrucomicrobiales > Akkermansiaceae > Roseibacillus_B. Next base: position 59,750 of record PBTP01000010.1, read on the forward strand.
GAATTGACCTGCTTACTGACCAGCAAGTCTCAGGATATCGCATCCGGGAATTTTTCGGCTCCCAGTCGAGTAATCATGTTGTGAGGCCCCCAGTCCTCAAGGTATTGAGAAAGGACAATGACGGACTGAGCATACGCCTCGCCTGGAACACCCATCCTCAGGAGATCTACCAGCTCAACGAAGTCCTTCCCGACGGGAGTGAATCACCGGCCTTTGCAGTTTCCGGCGACGGAGGTGCTACCTGGTTCGATTTTTTTCCCGAAACTCAGGGCCGGGTATTTCAAGTTCGAGCCATTAAAAATTAAAGGCCAGTCCCGGGGGTAGGCGAAGCCTCTTTCAGGCAAGTTCCCGGGCCGCTTCCTTGGCGAAATAGGTCAAGATCACATCGGCTCCGGCTCTCTTGATCCCCAACAGGCTCTCAAGAACAACCGCCTTCTCATCAAGCCACCCTGCAGCACTCGCTGACTTAATCATCAGATACTCACCACTGACTTGGTAAGCGGCGAGGGGAAGGGAGGTTTCCTCCCGCAGAGTCGCAATAACATCAAGGTAGGGGCCCGCAGGCTTGACCATGATCATGTCCGCTCCTTCTTCCTCATCCAGGCGAAGCTCCCGGACTGCTTCCCTTATATTGGCAGGGTCCATCTGATAGCTTTTCTTGTCTCCCTCTTTGGGAGCGGAATCGAGAGCTCCACGAAATGGGCCGTAATAAGAGGACGCATATTTAGCGGTATAGCTCAATATAGAGACCTGCTCGTGACCTGCACGGTCCAAAGCCGCCCGAATCGCGCCGACTCGCCCGTCCATCATATCGCTGGGTCCCACCATATCCGCACCTGCCTCGGCATGGCTGAGAGCCTGACGGCAAAGCACCTCGACTGTCTCATCATTCAGGATCTCGAGCGCACCGTTTTCTCCCCGGCTCACTAAGCCATCCTGCCCATCAGAATTATAGGGGTCGAGAGCGACATCCGTAATAACAACGAGAGACGGGTGGGCTGCCTTGAGAGCCCTTACAGCCCTTGGAACGAGTCCTTCTGGATTCACAGACTCCTCCGCTCCGGAACTTTTAAAGTCGTCATCAATCGCAGGGAAAAGGATGACCCCGGGAATCCCAAGGGCGTGAGCCTCGCCCGCCTCTTTGACAAGACCAGCCAGTGACCAGCGCCTACAACCCGGCATGGAGGTAATGTCTTCGTTCTCTTCCAGGTCGTGAATGAAGAGCGGGTAAACAAAGTCAGAGGGAGTGAGAATGGTCTCTCTCACCATTGCTCGAACTGCCGGTGACTTGCGGTTGCGCCTGGGACGCTGATGGAGGTTCATGACTATGCTCTAAAGAGGTTTCAATTCGTAGCCATCCTGTCCGTCTTTGACGGCCCACCCCATATTATTGATTTCGTCTCTCAGGATATCTGCTCCTTCCCAATCCCGGTTCTCACGAGCCATCTGGCGCTTTGCCGCCGCAGCAACTACCTCAGGTGGTGCCTCAGCGACTTCCAGCTCCGGCAATCTCAGTCCAAGCGCTGCGAGAATAGCATGAAACCCAAGCCAGTTCACCCTCGGGTCGCCCCCAGTTTGTGCACTTCGGAGTCCCCTGAAAAGCTGTCCCAATCCCTCCGGANTATTCAGATCATCATTTAGAGCAGCCAATGCCGGATCAAACACTCCAAGGTCATCCAGCCCACAAAGATCTCCATAAGGAGGAGCACCCTGCCCCTCCTTCCCGGCCGCCTGAGCAAGAAGGGCCTCCGCTCTGGCCAATTTAGACAAGGCTTCCCGAGCCGCGTGCAGTCCATCGAAAGTAAAATTAAGCTGCTTCCGGTGATGAGCCCCTATCAGAGCGTAGCGCACTTCCATTGGCGTGGCTCCCGGGTCTCTCTCCAGGTCTGCCAAGGTGTAGAGGTTGCCCAGAGACTTGGACATCTTCTCACCGTCGACCATGAGAAACCGCGGATGAAACCATGCCCGCGCAAAGTCCCCGCCACACGCACACCGGGACTGCGCGATTTCATTCTCATGATGAGGAAACTTGAGATCTTCTCCCCCACTATGAAGGTCAAAGCTATCACCCAGGTATTTATAGCTCATCGCAGAGCACTCCAGATGCCAGCCCGGCCGCCCTTCTCCCCAGGGGCTATCCCAGTAGTTTTCGCCGTCTTCAGGCCGACGGCACTTCCAGAGAACAAAATCAGATACGCTATCCTTTTCATATTCATCNGCGTTTGCCCGCTCGCCCTGCGTCTTTCCCAATTCAAGATCCTGCTGATCAAGACGAGCAAGTTTTCCGTAGTCTTCAAAGGAGGCAATCCGGAAGTAGACTGATCCGTCCTCTGATCGATAGGCGTTCCCACTTTCTACCAAAGTCTCAATCATCGCGATTTGCTCAGGAATATGCTCAACCGCACTCGGCTCTATATGGGGCACAAGACAATTGAGAGCCTCGCAGTCCTCGTGAAATCGTCTCGTCCATTTTCCAGTGAATTCCGCAAGGGACATCCCCGACAACTGCGAATCACGTATGGTCTTGTCATCGACATCCGTGATATTGCGAACGTGCTTTGTCTTCGTTCCTCCAACTTCGAGGGCACGGCGGAGGACGTCATTAAGGACAAAAGTCCTGAAATTCCCGATATGCGCCGGCCCATATACAGTCGGCCCACAGCAATAAAAGCCAAAGACCTTGCCGTCAGCTGGCTCTAACACACGCATCTCGCGCGTCATGGTATCGAACAAACGCACGCTGTGCTCTAACGGGGCGACCCCTTCTCCGCAAGCCTCAGCTTGATATCGCGGACAAGTCCCCGGGCGGTATCCTGCGAGAAACGACCGCGAATTCCTTAATCTAGCGTCCTAATCGAAAACCCTCCCTTATTCCTCATACGGGAAAACCACCCCTTGCAGAGACTCTTTCTCTTGCTACACATTCCCGTGTGGCTGCTCCCGAAAAAGCCCAGTTTGCACCTGAACAGAAACGAGCTCTTCTCATAGGCGGAGGGGTGATTCTGGTAGCCGCCGGCCTTCTGTTGCTTATCTGGCTCGGCATGTTCCTTCCGGGGTTTGCTGGTGAAGTCTTCCGCAAGCTAGCGGGGTTTCTCTGGACTCCTCTCATTCTTGATTTCTCNCTCTTTATCCTCGGGGTAATTCTGGTCCTCTCCCTTAATTGGTATATCCGGGTCANAAAAGGAGATGAATGCGTTTACCTTGAGCAGGTGGAAGACCCGCCAGACGGGCTTCCTGAGCGGGCCCGATCAGCCATCTTTAGCGAGGAGCCTGAGCCCCAGGGACTCGCTCCGAAACTTGCAGCCATCGAGGGAGCTCTCACACTTAATGATCTTTCCGAAGCAACCAGCCTCCTTTTTGAGCTGCCTGAAAGCCACCTTGAAGACCCTGATGTTCTTGCCCTGAGAATTACATTGGCTCGGCGTAAAGAACATACCGACAGGGCAGAGCTTCTACTGCAAAAACTCATGGCCAAGTCTCCCCAGCATCCTCTCGTTGAGAGCGAGGAGGGCCCGAGGCGCTCTCATGGACATTGAGCTGCTCCCCACAGCGGCGGCAGTAACGCGCATCAAGAAGGTGACCGTGCACCCCACACGAGGGGCAGGCATCTGTCGTCTCATCCTGCCTGTTCATTGCCGCGTTGACCGTTTCCCCGATGACGATCCCGGTGGGAACGGCCATAATGGAATATCCAATTAAAACACAGAGCGCTGAGAGAAATTTTCCCTCCACAGTAAGTGGGGCAAGATCACCATAACCCAAGGTCGTAACCGTTACTATCGCCCAGTAAATACTGACTGGAATATTGGTGAATTTACTCTGCGGTTGGCCCGATTCAAGGAGGTAGGCGATTGTCCCCATAAGCGTCGCCAGCACCACCATGGCGAAAAAGAATACCGTGATTTTGGCGCGGCTCGCGAGCAAGCCACGCATGATAATACTGGCTCCCCGCATATGCCCGACCATCTTTAAGACCCGGAACATTCGCAGAAGCCTAAGAATTCGAATCACCAGCAGGGACTGGCTTCCCACCAGGAAGATGCCAAGAAAAGTCGGAATCCAAGATAGGAAGTCGATGATTCCAAAAAAGCTGAAGACGTAACGGGCAGGACGGCGCACCACCCAGATTCTCACGAAATATTCGGCCATGAAAAGCAGGGTAAATCCCCACTCCGCAACCTTGAGAGCCCCTCCCCAACGTGTTGCGAACGAGTCAATACTATCCAGCATGACCGCCACAACACTTAGACCGATGGCCCAAAGCAANAACACGTCAAAGGCCTTCCCAAGCTTTGTTTCTGCCTCAAAGATAATCGTCCAGAGGCGCTCCCTTATACTGCTACGCCCTGATGATGAAGAATCGCCAGCCATCAGGTTGTATGATTCCGAAGTCCTTCCTGCCCCAAAACCTGCACCAGATCAGGGTAGTCATCCCTGTTAAGAAGCGGTAGGCCAGCGCAGGCATTCAGACCGCCCTCAATCCTCTCATTCATCGCGCCCCAGAAGATTCCTCGTCTGCTCCACCGATCGACGGTTATACTCATCGTCACTGATGATTACCGGCTCCGGAAAAACCCCGCGCCTGAAGTCCGTGTGGCGATCAACCGGCTTGTCCATCGACGCTGCACCATCCTCCCGCGCTCCCTCGGTGGCAAAGGATCCAGTTTTCTTTCTCTGATTATCAAACCGTGACTTTCTGGCAAGATGAGCAGGACTAGTCATTGGGACCCCAGGCTTCTTTCGGAAACGGCTTTGATGATCACTTTCCCGGTAACTCCCTGTCGGNACCTTGCTGGACCCCTCCCACTTGGCGGGCTCATAATTNCCAGCCCTGTAGACGGCTTTTCCTACTCCTCCACCAAATGAGACATTCCGCTTCTTGTCGTATTGACTTCGAACAGCCCCGGTAAAGTTACCCTGCTTGTCCCTCTTCAGAGAACGGGAATCAAAAGCAAATCGCTCCTCGAGGGCTTTGAACCCCTCAGATTCACCCAGCGCGATAACCTGTTTATCCCTTTTGCGTGGCTTCACAGTCCCCGTGCCGCTGCCGGAACCCGATCCGCTCATGCTGGAACACGAGCTGAACGCGACTACCCCTGCTGCGAGATAGCCAATCCAGATAATACGAGGGAAAAAATTCAACGTGGAATCGTGGAGGCCCTGAAAACCCTTGTCAATGGCACAGGCAACACCGTTTGACCTTTCCGAATCAGAAATTTGATCTCCCGGCCTCAAATTCATATACTAGCGTTGTGAAACCCTCTCTTTTCAATCAAACCCCGGACGAACTCTCCGCGGTTCTTAGTGATCTGGGAGAGCCCTCCTACCGAGGAGAGCAGATTCTGGATTGGCTATGGAGAAAGCGAACAAGCTCAATCGACGAGATGAGCAATCTTCCCGCCAGACTGAGAGACCAGCTGAAAGCCAGCTTCTCACTGCAATCCCTCAGTCCCACCCGGGCGCAGGGTTCCTCGGACAGCACTCGAAAGTTTCTCTTTCGCCTGCATGACGGACGCTACGTCGAAACCGTCCTGATCCCCGCTTCTCCTGCGCTTTTCGGGGACCGTTCGGATCGGCGCACTCTCTGTGTTTCCTCCCAGGTGGGTTGCGCTTTCGGATGTAAGTTTTGCGCCTCGGGACTCGATGGGTTCACTCGAAACCTCTCTGCTGATGAGATCGCGGGGCAGGTCCTCCTCGCCGAGGAGTTAAGCAAGGAAAAGGTCAATAACATCGTTTTCATGGGGATGGGAGAACCCTTAGCCAACATGACGCAACTTCTCAGGGCGCTCGACCTGATCACTGCTCCCTGGGGCCTCGGTATCGGAGCTCGCCATATCACGGTCTCAACCTCAGGACTAGTACCTCAGATCCGCAAACTCGCGGATCACCCCCAGCAAATCCGACTCGCAATTTCTCTCCATGGCGCAAGCGACGAAGTGCGAAGCCAGATTATGCCGATCAATCAGAAGTGGCCGGTATCCAAGCTTTTCGAAGCCCTTAAATATTGGGCCGCTCGCAAAGCCCAGAAAATCACGCTGGAATATATTCTGATCGACGGCCTCAATGCTGATGCTTCTCAGGCACACTTACTTGCCAAGCGTGCGCAATCGCTTAACGCCAAGGTTAATCTTATCCCCTACAATACGGTCGAAGGACTGCTCTGGAAACGCCCAAGTGAGGACGCATGCCGCGCCTTCCGGGATGTCCTCACCGAATACGGAGTTCCTGCAACCCTGCGCCTCGAGAAAGGGCATGACATCAACGCCGCCTGCGGCCAACTTCGATTAAAAGAGGAGAAATCCGCAAAAGGCCTCCAAACTTAAAAAGGGATTTCGCCCCCGTCATCATCGAAATCAGCCCCAGCCGGGGAGCCGCCCTGAGGTTGAGAGGCCGGTGGAGAAGATTGCTGTCCGGGAGACGAACTCTCACCACGTGGCTGGCCTCCTCCTCGGCCATCGGAAAGGAACTGCATGTTCTCTCCCACCACCTTGAGTTTGCTCCGCTTCTGCCCCGTAGTTTTGTCATCCCAAGTGTCCATCTGNAGGCGACCCTCGATATANACCGGACGACCCTTGCCAAGATATTGCTGGGCNAGCTCAGCCTGCCTAGCCCANAGCGTGACATCAATGAATGTCGTCTCCTCTATNCGCTCNCCCTGGTCATTATTCCGTACCCGGTTAACCGCTAANCCCAATTCGGCAACTGCCGTNCCCTTGGGAGTGTAGCGCAGCTCAGGGTCCCGGGTCAGATTCCCGATGAGCATCACCTTATTCAAATTAGCCATAGCCGGGACNGTAGCTGGGGATAAGCCGCTACCAAGAAAAATTTGAATNCAGCCGNNCGGNGGCCCCTCAGCNGCTCANNCAGAATATCAAAAACGGCGCNCTCACGCGCGCCATTGACAACCGNAACTCTTGCCAGTCACGGAACGTTCCNGAGAACTATTACGACTAGCCTAACCGCTGGTAATGCTGAAGATGGACCAAGGCATTGAGCTTCAATTTTCCTTGGATCTTCTGAACCTGCTGAGCGTCTGCTTGAAAAATATAGTTCACGTAGTGCCCCCCATCAAGATGGCGGGCGTTGTAAGCGAACTTGTGTCGGCCCATCTGCTTGATTTCTTCAAGCTTAGCACCTTCTGCCTCCATCTCCTTCGCGACAGCTCCCACAAGATCGTCTACACTATCTTCCTTCCCTTTCGTGTTCAGAACAATCAGNCCTTCGTATTTCCTGTCCATCGTCTGTTTTCTTNGGTTGCGATTTGGAATCGGGTTTTAGTTTTTGCGCTTTGGGCCGCGAGTTAAAGCGGTTGGCAGCTTTGCCAATGCCTTCAGCGAGGGCAAACTGCACAGCATCGACAGCGGTGGCAAGCGCCTTTTCAGCCACTTCTCTCTCATCGAGCCCAAAACGGCCAAGCACATGGCCACTGAGCTTCGCCCCCGNGGNCCCACCAATTCCTACTTTGAGGCGAGGAAATGCCCGGGAACCCAGATCCGANAGAAGGCTCCCAATCCCATTATGACCACCAGCACTTCCGCTCATTCGAAACCGGAGCTGCCCGAGAGGCAAGGCCACGTCATCATAAACCACCAGGATACTCTCAGGGGCAATCTTGTAGAAACGGGAAACCGCCGCAACCGACCGACCACTGAGATTCATATAGGTCTGGGGCTTGAGAAAGAGTAGGCCGTCGGCAGAGCGACACATTTCTCCACTCCATTTCCTCTCCGAACGAAATACCAGTCCCGCAGCTTTCGCTACTCTGTCTAGGATATCGAAGCCAACGTTATGCCTGGTTCCAGCATACTCCTTACCTGGATTTCCCAAGCCTACCACGAGTTGCGGAATATCAGACACGTGTATTTCTTACCGATTCCATGGAGGAAATGCGCCCCGAAAATTGTTCTGGGTCATGACCTTGCGCCCTGAATGAAAAACCCGGGGCATCCCCCGGGTCTGGTTTGAGCCTCCGAGGGCCATGGGGTAGCTTATTAAATTACCCTCCGGACTCTTCAGATCCTGATCCTTCAGCAGCNGCTTCAGCATCAGAGCCTCCAGCTTCCTCTCCCGTGGCTTCCTCACTGAGCGCTACCCGGGTCTTCGCGACCAGCGCAACCACCACATCTNCTCCAAGAGTCGGCGAAACCCCTTCCGGCCACTTCATCCTACCGACACTCAGAACCTCTCCTACGTCCAGCTCACTACAATCACCCTCGATTGTCTCGGGAAGGTCCTTGGGAAGACACTTAATCTCCAGAGTATAAATCATCTGTTCCAGCTGACCACCAAGCTTTACTCCAAGAGCCTCGCCAACCAGCGAAACGGGAATCTGCGCCGTAATCTCGGTGTTGTCGTCAACTGCAATAAAATCAGCATGAAGCACGTTTCCACTGAGTGGGTCATGCTGAAGGTCTTTCAGGAAAGCTAATTGGTTGCCGCCNCCGTCCAGTTCCAGGTCAACCAGCACGTTAGTAGATGCACTTGCAGACANCATCTCACGAAACCCCTTCGCGCTTACCTTCACGTTCCGATTTTCAGATCCGCCACCATATACGACGGAGGGAATGAACCCTTCCCGGCGCATGCGCTTGAGCACACCACTGCCTGTGCGCTTCCGATCTTCCGCTTTGAGTGAGTGCGTTTTAGCCATCCGTCTGTGAGGTTTGTTACTCCCGGAGAGCTTTTTACACTCCGCGGGGGGGCGGTTTGCTACACGGATCCACTGTCGATGTCAAAGAGAGAACTGACCGATTTTCCATTGTGGATTCTCAGGATTGCCTCTCCCAGAAGCCCTGCAATGTCCAGAGTGGTCACCTTGGGGCGGCAGGCCTCGGGCGGAGGTGGAGTGGAATTCGTAGTAATTAGCTCATCTATCGCAGAACCCATGATCCGCTCGCAGCCAAGATTCCCCAGGACCGCGTGAGACACTCCTGCAAAAATCCGCCCGGCTCCATTACTCTTCAGAGTTTCCGCAGCAGCACACAGGGTGCCAGCCGTCTCTGTCATATCGTCCACGATAATGGCATCGCGACCTTCAACCTCACCAATGAGCTTCATCGGTTCTACNACCGTGGCTGAAATCCTCTGCTTCGCTACGATGGCGAGCTCAGCCCCCAGAACGTCCGCATAGCTTCTNGCCATCTTGACCCCTCCCACGTCGGGAGAAACCACCGTGAGCCCCCGCTCGTGGCTCTGGCGCTGTTCCCGCAGATGCTTCAGCAGGACGGGCTTGGCATAGAGGTGGTCAACCGGGATGTCAAAAAATCCCTGCACCTGAGATGCATGCAGATCCATCGTGAGCACCCTGTCAACTCCTGCAGCTTCAATCAAATTGGCTACCAGCTTCGCCGTGATTGGGGCCCGGGGCTTATCCTTTCGGTCCTGACGAGCATACCCGAAAAATGGAATCACTGCGGTTATCCGCTCAGCACTGGCACGACGCACAGCATCAACCATGATAAGCAGCTCCATAAGATTCTGGTTTGTCGGAGGGCACGTGGGCTGAATCAGGAATACATCCTGCCGTCGGACATTTTCGTCGATCCTGACATACGTTTCTCCATCAGGAAAACTGCTAACCTCGGCGTTGGCCAGGGGGCTTCCTATCTGGTCTGCGATTCCCTGAGCAAGAGAGGGGTGGGCGTTCCCGGTGAGAAGTTTCATGAGGTTAATGGGGACACTTTGGTTATTCGTTTCGAGCCCACAGGGCGAGTAGAATCGATCATAGCCTGCACTCTGGCCTGTAATTCAGCTTGCTCGGCAAATCACCTGCTGCCTCGCCTCATGAGCACGACTGGGATGGTGCGGAGAAGGATCTTCAGGTCGAGAGCCAGAGACCAGTTATCGATATACTCGAGGTCCAGCCTGACCCACTCATCGAAGCTGGTAATCTTATTCCGACCTTCAACCTGCCAGAGGCAGGTGATTCCGGGCTTCACACTCAAGCGGCGCCGGTGCTCCGACTTGGCGAACTGCTCAACCTCATAAGTGGGAAGAGGACGCGGTCCCACCAGGCTCATTTCCCCACGCAGCACGTTCAAAATCTGGGGCAATTCATCAATACTGGTTCGACGAAGAAAACTTCCAAATTTGAATACTCGTGGATCCTTCTCGAGCTTGAAGACCGGCCCTGACATTTCGTTACCTTGGGCCTCCTTCACTTCATCGAGCTGGGACTCAGCGCCAGGATGCATGGTCCGGAATTTCCACATATTGAAGGGTTTTCCGTGACGCCCTGCCCGTTTTTGACGAAAAAAGACCGGGCCCTTGGGGCTGCTTATCTTGATCACGAGAGCGACCCACCACCACACCAGAACGAGAGAGCCGGCCAGAGCAACAGCGGAAAGGGCAGCATCGATCATGGCCTTGATCCAGAGAGCCCATGATAATTCCGGGGTAGAGCGCAGAACAAGCATTGGGTTGCTTCCCATGCTGTCAAAATCTGGTCGTGCCACCTGTGCCTGAAGAAAACCTGCCGAGATCCAAGCCTCTACGCCCTGTAATTCACAAATTTCGATCAACTCCGCCAGCTCCCCAAACTCGGTCTGCTTGGGGGCAAAGATTGCCCGTGCGACCGATTCGTTTTTAAGCAGGGCACTGAAATTATCGGAGCTATCCTTAGCGGGGTGATAGTGAGCCACCACCTTGTATTGAGCGAGGACTTCCTCCGAGAGGCTTGCCTCAAACTCTGTAATAGACTCCTCGGATCCAACATAAATGACCGCTTCCTTCGCGTCCTCCGCACGCACGGAATACAGGACGAAACTCCGAACCAAACCCTCACGCGCCAGCACGAGGCACACTGCAATAGGAACCGCCACCCCCAGCGTAAGTCTGGGAGTGTCCCCCAGTTTCAGAAACACCACCAAGGCCCCAACAACCACCCCAACAATAATCAGGGATTTAAACATCTGGGATAACGAATCCCTGATACGTTTACGCAAGGGGTGACGATAAAAGCCAAAGGCCCCAAGTGCGATCGGGGTAAAGGGGACGATAACGACCAACAAGGGAAACAGTTCTCCAAGACCAACTTGGACGAGGTCACCCCCCCCTGGCCACAAACCCCATTTTATAAGAGTCCCAAGAAGATTCTCCCGAACTGAAGCACTGATCACAAATGCCAGATAAACCAGCGCGGCATCAGCGAACTGCAGTGCCTGCACGGAAAGAGCTTCTTTGCGTCCTTGAGCCATTAATCTTTTGTAACGCCATCCGGCTTTGGAAACCGGTTTAGAATATCCTCCGGAAGGTCAGGCCGAATTTTTCCATCCTGCAATGATTTTATGTAGAATCCCAAGATCTCGCGTCTCTTCCGAAATTCCTGTGGTTGGTTGAAGCGATAACCCCGACGGATCGAAAGCTCGAGGTATTCCTTGGAGAGCAGAAAACACCCAAGAGCCTCCTCTGGTCTGCGGCCATACCAGAGCTGCTTTCCTCGAAGGGCCAAGTGATGGGAAAGCCCCGCAAACGCCCCAAACTTGCGCTCTCTTCGTCGGGCAACCCGGATTGCTTCCCGGTGGACATCCGCTGCTTCAGAAAAATCTCCAAGCAAATCATGAACGAGCCCCAGCTCAACAAGGGCACGAGCATCCTGAGGGTGGCGGCGAAGCGCGATCTCCAATCCCCAACGAGCTTCCTGAAGACACACGCCCAACTCGGCGCGATACTCCTCTGGCGTGCGTGCGTAGACACTCAATTGCAGCCGCCCATACAGCTCGGCAGAAAGGTAATGAGGGCTGTCTTCCACAAGTTGTCGCAACCGCGGTAGCTCCGTGAGATCCACTTCGTAGTTTCTCGCCCTCGCCTGTTCCCAGCGGAGCCATTTCACCACATGCAGACTCTCCTTGCCTGTCGCAACCATTCCCAGAGAGATCATGGTAATTAAAAGAGCCCCATGTGCCAATTTAGTTGAAGTCCCACGAGTAGATCCTGGTGACGGGAAAACTAGTCCAATCACAAGCGCGGCCAGCATCAAAACAGGCAGAAGGTGTGTCTGGAAATCAAAGGCCGCATGGAGCATCCCCCCCGCCAAGGCCGCCACACAGCCTATCTGTAAACCACGTTCGAGGGGAGAACTCTCAGATCTATCCCGGGAGATCCTCACCACCGCTCCTACAAAAACCGTCACCAGGAAACCCACGATAAGGACCAGGCCAGCAATNCCGTAATCGCAGAGCACCTGAAGATATTCGCTATGTGCAAGCTCAGGATCATTTACCCAGCTGGGTATATCCGTATCCCAGTGCTGGACCGCAAGATACCGATAGCTCTGGCTTCCATTGCCAAACAAAGGCTTCTCCTGCCAGATTTCAAAGGCGACCGCTGCCAGACCCAATCGTGAGCTGGATCCCAGAAGATTTCCAACGTCCGGGTCCTGACCTCGCTCCTCGCTCAGGGCCGAAGTGGACANCGAGACCGCAGCAATAGCAATAAGACCGAGGGCGGCGAAGGCCACGCACCCTGCCACCCACGCGCCCAAGGCACGATTTCGTACGCGCAGGAACATCGCCATTGCGCAGGCACAGCCAATTCCCCCCGTCATAGCTGCGAAACCAGCCCGGGATTTGGTCAGCCATGTGAGCCAGATCCCGATGAGAATAAGCAGCAGAAGAGGACCCCTCTGCTTCCATGAAGACCTGCAGAACAAAAGACCAACACATAAGGGCATTACGATGGCGAGAAGACCGGCCAGATTGTTCCACTGCCAGAAGAGCCCACTCACACCCTCGCCACTGGGGCGCTGGTGCCGAAAGAAGGTATAGTCCGGGTCGATGAAGTGCTGGTAAAGCCCGGCAAGCAGCTGCACTCCAAGAACGAAGCCAATCCCGATCAGGACGAGGATCCGCCGACGGAGACCAATCGCGCAAGTCGACACCGTCGCCAAGGTCAGCCACGCCATACTGATCAAATGAAGGTCATGGCGGCCAAGATCCCAGATTTCCGAGAAGAGGGCTCTGGCGGCGAAATACAAGAGCACCGGCCCTCCTCCGATGAGCAGTGGCAGGCTCATGGTCTGACCAGACCGAATTGCGTGGGTTAGCCCCAGAAGTGCACCGAGGCCGACCAGAGGAACGGCAACGGCACTGCGGTGGAGCTCGAGNCCCCCGCCAAANAGAACCGCAATCACCCATCCTGTGATAAGACAAAANAGTGCGGACCAGGGCAGCCATCTGCTCTCTNTCTGCTGGTCTTNAGGNGTTAGGGNTTTCATCACTTAGGGGCCTTGANGCATAGNAGNTGNCTGTCTCAGCGAATTGCCGTAAACCANCCAACCAANAATAACCACCCTCCCAGGGAGATTAAAAGGCTCCTGCTNCTCAGAAGTAAATACTCNGGAGTTTCCACGGAGGTNGACCCCCACGCCAGTTTAAGNTAGCTCAGCAATCCCNNCAGGGCCGGNACAGCGGTAAGGACAAANGGCATACTGTCCGGNCGGCTGAGNCAGTAGGCAATNTAAATGGATCCCGCGAATAACGCACTGCACCCTATCAGGACGTTCAAAAGNTCTGTCGTGTAGCCCCGCAGAGCCCGACGGGTTGAACCAAGGGCCATGCCCGAGCTCTCCATGAGCAGCCACTCTCCCTTTCTCTTTCCGAATCCCAGAAGAAGGGCAAGAAAGTAGGTGCACCCCACNAGCCATCCAGTGGGATGAGCAGTAAAATCAAAACTCTGGAGGGCAAACGCCCCAGCAGCGACCCGGGCAACAAACCCAAGCCCTATNACAAGNACATCAACGAGAGGAAGACCTCGAAGACAAAAAGAATACAGCCATGATAGCAGGTAGTAGGCAACCAGCACCCGGGTCACGCTGCCATAACCATAAAACACAAATGAGAGGCCAAGCGCAGTGATCACCAAGGTAGTTAGCGCCACCCAGGCTGCCCGCACGGAAATATGCCCCGCGGCAATCGGCCGATTCCGCTTGTTAGGATGACAGCGGTCTTCCTTTCGGTTGAAGATATCGTTCGCCAGATAGACCGCACTCGAGACCAGACAAAAGCATACTGCAGCAGGGACGACCGCAAGCCAAGCCGACGCATCAAAGACCGCTCCATGGAAAAGGAGCGCGGCCAGACAGAATCCGCTCTTCGTCCAGTGATGCACCCGCAAGCAAACCAGCCACCTGCAGATCGGGGCTTGAATCACTTTTCCTGTTCTTTTTCCTGACATTTAAATTCTTAATGGAGAGGCGGTATTCTCCGGGTCACTCTCGCGCGCTCAACGCCTTGAATCTGATCCCGCGTAGTTCCTCACATCCATGAAGTCCGGTAACGTTCCAAACGCCAGCCAAAGATTCGCCCTCCCGGGTTCAGAATCTGCAATCACACTTTTCCATTCTTCTACCGTAATTGGGACTGTCCACCATATGGCCGGATCATAAGAACTCTCCATCTGTTCCAGTTCCCGGGAGGCATCCAGTCCCCTCACCAGATCCTCAAGGACACCCCTGTCGCGCCCCGCAACAACCCCTCGGTGACCTGCCAGCTCCTTGGAATCCCAATGTTCCCACCCCCATGGCCGCACCCTGAAGTCATTACCATTGTAGTAGCCGTGAAGCGCTAACTTGATACTGACTCCATTGTCCGGTTCCAGCGCGGGAAGGTCTTGATCGTCGCGGGTCCAGAGAAAAACGCGTTCGCCAATCTCTCCTCCTAGCGGCCGAAGGCAGCCCTTTCCCAGCAATGATATCAGTGTATTACGATTTGACCCCTCGGTCGCATTCACTCCACGCTGCCTCTTACCAAGGGTTCTTTCGTCGAAGAGAACATAATCTGCATCCTCAACCGAAGAGGCCTTTTCTCTTCCAAAAAGCGCGAGATGACATGCCCCATAAGAAACGAGCCCACTACTGAGCACAGCCCCCTTTCCCTGAGGAAGGTTTCCCGGGACAACCCTACTCCACGCTCCCCAGACCCGCTGATTGTGGTCAACAGGCTCCTCCATGCCGTTGGCCAAGCGGCCCAAAAACCAACCGTAGGCTCCCATCGGCCAGAACCCATCAGTCGAAGGGTATAAAGTCGGCGCAGAGGTGACAACGCTGGCCTGTTTCCACCCGGACATCCGCACCCCGACCAACCATGGTAGCGCGGTGCCCAGCAGGGTGATGAGGACGGCCAGCCGGCCCCATCGCCACTGACCCAGACGATCCCAGCAGTCGCGACCACGATCGGAAAAGAGGGTCAGAAGAATGGCCAACGCTGGCAGAAAAAGATGGCGGGGGGTATAAAGCACACATCCATAAAAAATCAGAGGGAGTAACACCGACAGAGCCATGGCCCCCCGGAAGAGTGATCCCCGGGATACAAGACCGGCCGCAAATGTGATCAGAAGAACAAGAAGCGCGCCCAAGCCTCCTCCAACAAAGGCGACAAAAGTGGGAAGGACAAAAAACGGGGCAGGTAATACTGCAAAATTTTTGCTGAGCAGCAGCCCAAGAATAATGGCAAAACCCGTGCCAACCATCATAGCCTGCACCCGTTGGTCCCGAAGAGTAGCGCGAAGAGATTCCTCCCGCGCGGCAAAGAATGCCAGCAAGGGCATGAGCAAAAGAGCGTCCTGCCGCGCTGCGGTAGCTGCCCAGGCAAGCAGGCCCACAAGACATATTCGGGACCTCGAGAGGCTATCCTTAGGCTTCTCGGGCCCTTGCCGCGACGGCTCGTGTCGAAGCATCACCGCAAGCAGGAGGAGAAAGAAGGCCGAGAGCATGTTTGGAGAGAGAAACACCCCGGAGAAAGAGAGCACTGGCGTGAAGAGCGCTCCGTAGAGAGCCGTAACCTGTATCCCCGACCATCTCTTACGAGCTCCTACTGCGGCAAGAAGGGCCAGAGCAAAGAGCGTGATCGCCAAAAGGTTCCCCTCACGGACTATCTCCATCGATTTCCCCTCCCCAGTCATCCGCAGTTTGAGCCATGCCGCTGAGATCCAGTAAGACAAATACTGCTTATCGTAGTTATAGCTATCGTTACCAGCTACCGCCCTGTCCTTGGACAACAGTTGAAGCGATCCCTCCAGAAGCGAGGCTTGATCGCTTTCCCGCATGACTGGGCCCACTGCCCAGATTTCCATGCAGATCCAGAAGACCACTACCACGGAAGCAGTAAGTCGCATTATCCCAGGACGACTCATTCTCATCAGGGTGCCGCAGGTTTCAGAACGGCTAGATATTGCAGTTTTCTTCCGAACAACGCGTTCAAGAAGGAGGGGTAGATATTGAGTGCTTCGTGCTCTTCCTGCACCGAAAGGCCCGATTTACTGAAGAGATCATGCCACCCTCCAAGGTCGGGATAGCGATAAAGGCACCGAACGCCGTAGCCTGCATTCGCGGCCCAGTCCATAAGGCAGATACGAGGCCACGCCAGAATCCCACCAGTCTTGTGATCCTTGACGATAACCCTTCGCCCCGCAACCCGGCATGCCTCCTGGAGAAGGCGCAGGGGATGTTCCTCGTGATGGAGAACATCCGCCAGAAGGACATTATCGAAAGAGTTATCGTCATGGGGTATTATCTCTCCGTCATAGGGGTCGACTGGAATCACACACTGTTCCCGGGGGCGGGTTTCCAAACCCCGGGCTTCCAAGCGATATTCCATAGCAAGCGCCCCGGCAAGAGCCCCACTACCACAACCAATATCGAGCAGGGACTCACCCGGAACGAGCCCGTCTCCAATCAGGCGGAGAAGAGCACTCTCGCGCCGGGCGTATACCGGTGCGTGAAGCTTGCGGAGAAGGGCCTTCATTCAGCCTCAGTCGCTCCTAGAGATTTCTGAAATATCGGGGCATGTTGCCGGACAAAATTTA
>PBTP01000048.1 GCA_002729275.1 Roseibacillus sp.
GCGGAGGCGAGGGATGAGGCTATCGTGTCTGTCGCCCTACTCGAAAAGCTGGCGAAAGAGGATCCGGATATGAAGTGGGGCAAGAAGCTGGCGGCAAAGTACGGGCAGGTGTCAGAATGGGGAAAGGCGGTTTCCAAATTGCAGGAGGTGATTGAGAACGAGCCCACCAATATGCGCTATCTTGCCTACTACGGGGGCGCTCTTGTGAGGACCGGGAATGAAGGAGATGCGCGCGAGCCGCTCGAAAAGGTAGAAACGTTTTCCTTGGATGAGCCCATCAGGCTCCTCCGGATGGCCCTTGATGTGAATAGTAGTGGTGCGGTGGGTAAGGCAGAGCAATACTGGCGGAAGCTGGTCATGACGGGTGGCCCGGCCGACTGGTATTGGCAAACCGCAGCTTCCTATTTCTCCAAACAGGCAAGGCAGAACAAGAGGTGGAGGGTCGCTGCGGCCTTTGCGGAGGTTGACGCCATGCAATACCTCAAGGGGAGATCAACTTTTATTAATCCAGTCACCTTTATCAGAAAGCGATTTATTGCAGATCTCTACCGTGGATTGGCTCTTCATGAGGAGGGTAATCTGGAAGAGGCCAATAAGCTCTTCCGAAGTTCTTTCGAGATTTTGAACGGGGACGGAATTCTGGCGGACGATTATTTCCCGCTTCTTCGCGAAGCTGGTCTGGTAGAGGAGCATGACCGTAACTTCAGCATCGTTTACGAGCGGTTGGGTAAGTCTATCGAGGCCTATCCGCGGGCGCACAATACTTACAATAGTGCGGCCTGGATGGCGTCGCGGGCCTGCCGGGAATTGCCCGATGCCATGCAAAAGATCGAAAGAGCACTAACGATGCGTCCCCGCCAAGCGGCCTATCTCGATACCATGGCTGAGGTCTGGTTTGCGCAGCGGGACCGGAGCAAGGCTGTAGAGTGGTCCCGTAAAGCCGTCCGGGACAGCTTTCACGGAGGCTCAGGATCCGAGGCCGGCGTTGGATTGAGGGAGCAGTATGACAGGTTTTCCTCTAGCGAGTTTCCGGTGCCATAGCGCGCCGTTGCTCGATCGGGCTAAGTGGCGGAGGGGGTGGGATTCGAACCCACGATAGGTTGCCCTATGCCAGTTTTCAAGACTGGTGCATTCAACCGCTCTGCCACCCCTCCTTTTTCGTTGTGCCTTGGGTGTGAGGCCCGGTCAGGGGAGCCGTTATACGGAAATTAGATCGAAAGGCAAATTCTGTCTCGTGACCTCAAAGATTAGCCCTTTCAGAAGTAGAAAGGGATCAGTCAGGATACACAGAGTTCAAACGCAGTGCACGCGCCCTCTCGATCTCATTCATTCGCGCATCATACTGTTCGGGATCACTATCCCAGAAACTGTGGGTGGTCTCAATTTCTTTCATGCGCTTCTGGTAGGACTCGGCGCTCATGAATTCCCGCGCTGAGCTGGTCGCCTCATCCTCGGTTCCGGTATGGTGGGGTGAGCTAAGCGAGCAAGATGAAAGAAGCGCTACCAGCGCAACTGCCGTGATCGCGCAGAAATTCATGGTCGCCAATTCCTACCACATCCATCTCCCAGCCGGCAAGTGGAGAGGCTGGTGGCAAGGGAGAATGAGATGAGGACGNTNCTATNTGCAGAAACTTTTCTCTTTAGTCCGCGCAAAGCGGTGGCANCCTCACAGGGTGAGAAGAAGANCCTACCTTCTNCTGATGATCGTCAGCCTTGTTGGGCTTGGGATGGGATTTCTGTTCCCGCCACTTCAGATTTATACAGCGGGCGAATCCGCAAAGAGTCCCGGCCTGGGTGAGGATACCCTGTGGAAGGGGCGCCCGTGGGTCGAGCGGGTTAGGAAGCCAACGAGGATTTACCCCGGCAAAGACACTGTGCAGGTGCCACCTCTGGAGGTTGAGCGGTTGCTAGAGGAAAACTCTCCCGAAAAGGGGAAGCCTCTCCGGTTTGCAGAGAGGTGGTCGGTAAATGTTACGCCCAGCAGCCACGGGCGCTGGGAGGATGGAGGCTCGAGGGCCCGCTGGACTGTTCGAGTCGAAGCGCCGGGTGCGCAAAATATTAATCTGGCGTTTTCACAATTTCGTCTACCGGCGAGCGCCCAATTNGAGCTCCGGGTGAATGGGGAATTAATGGTCAGGCCGTTCACAGCAGAGGATAACGAAAACCATGGAGAACTCTGGACCCCGCTAGTATCGGGGGATCAAATTGAGCTCGTCCTTGATGTGGCGGTTGATGAGCGTGAGCAGGTAGATCTTCGCCTGAGCGGCGTGCACCGGGGCTTTCGCTCCTTNAGCTTTGCTGCGGGCGCGGAGAAATTAGAGGGCTCTGCTCCGGCGGGAGACTGCCATGTCGACGTGGTGTGTTCGGCAGACGAATCTGGGGCTGGTGGGTTGATCGATCAGTTTCGCGATCAGATTAAGGGAGCCGGGGTATATATCCTCAGTGGGACTTATTTTTGTTCTGGAGCTGCGATTAATAACGCTCGCAACGACAAGCGGCCTCTTTTTCTGACCGCAAATCATTGTGGGATCAGTCTGTCCAACGCGGCGAGCATGGTAGTTTACTGGAATCATCAGAACAGTTCCTGCCGGGCTCNTGGGACTTCTCCCAATGGGAGGGCTGGCAANGGCCCGATAAATAATTTCAATAGTGGAGCGAGNTTGCGGGCAACGTTTGTGGATTCGGATATGACCCTGGTAGAGCTCGANGATCCGATCAGTGAGGATCATGAAGTGTTNCTTGCAGGTTGGTCNCGTGTTGGTGTTCCAGAGCTGGCGGTTGGTGTCCACTTTCCAAAAGGGTCTGAGAAGCGGATCAGTTTTGACTTTGACCCACTGGGCTCGACTAATTATCTGAGTTCGCAAGAAGAACCCGGGGCTACNCACTGGAGGGTTGTCGGATGGGAGCTTGGTTCGACAGAAGGTGGTTCCTCCGGGTCGCCNGTGTTTGATCAGAACGGNCGGATAGTNGGCCAGCTTCATGGGGGTTATGCCGCTTGCGGTAATGATGCGTCAGACTGGTACGGCAAGTTCTCGCGTAGCTGGGAAGGNGGTGGATCGCCAAGCTCAAGGCTGCGTGATTGGTTGGANCCTGATGGGAGTGGAGTAACCGTGCTCGACGGTGTTTTCTTGAGGGATNCAGCNGGCAATGGGCCGGTTGATCCTCCTTCGCCTCCCGCGATTGGGTCAACGCCACAAGATGCGATTTCCCTTGGATCGGTTGCTGCGGGTCAATACAGCTTTGATACCAGAAACTCTGTTGTGGCAGATACGGAGTTGGGGCTTTACGACACATCGGGTGAGCGATTAGACGATAATGATGACAGTGTGCTGGGCGGGGGTAGCCTTCTCACGAGGGAGCTGACCCCTGGAACCTATTTTCTCGCAGCCGGTGCCTATGATACGGTGTTCAACCAAGGCGGGTTTGATGCTGTCGCGCCCTCCGGGATCAGTGAGTCAATCACGCTAAATGTAGTGGCAGGGCCTTTCGATCCAGACGTCGATAT
The DNA here is from genome assembly GCA_002729275.1 of Roseibacillus sp. Taxonomy (GTDB): domain Bacteria; phylum Verrucomicrobiota; class Verrucomicrobiia; order Verrucomicrobiales; family Akkermansiaceae; genus Roseibacillus_B. Next base: position 3,506 of record PBTP01000048.1, read on the forward strand.
TTCAGTAACCGCGACAGGAGCGGTGTCCTCGGGCGCGATATGGTTTGTTCTGGAAGTCACTGAACCAGTCCTTGAGCTCGTTGGGGAAACTCCGGAACGGGCGATCTCTCTGGGAACGATAGCAGGCGGGTTGCTTAGCGTTGATACCGCGGGCTCAGCGGTGCGTGATACAGAGCTGGGCGTCTTTAATCCTTCAGGTGAGTTGCTGGATTCTAATGATGACAGTGTCCTTGACCTTCAAAGTGTCCTCAGTGGTGAGCTTCAGGCAGGGATCTACTTTATCGCTGCGGGAGCGTGGAACNCCAGCTTTGGGAACAATTTTGAGGCTACAGCTCCNGNTAACCAGCCCTCCGTTACCGTTAATGTCCGACGGGGNNCTTTTGATNCTGCGGCAGAGATTGTAGCTACTGCAAGCGGNGAAGTTGTTACTGGGGTGGTCTGGTTTTCCCTAGAAGTTACCGAAGCTNNTCCTGATTCTGTGGGAGNCACTCCCGCCACNGCGCTAACACTCGCTCCNATCCGTGCGGGAATCATCAGTCTCGATACTGGCGNTTCCGCAGTGGAGGATACAGAAATCGGTCTCTATGACGCCTCCGGTGCGCTGCTGGATACGAATGATGATAGTGAGCTGGATACGCAGAGTATTCTGAGCGGAGAGATTCCTGCGGGGACCTACTATTTGGCAGTTGGAGCGTATAACACCGTTTTCGGGAATGAGGGCTTTGATGTGGTTGCACCCCAAGGCAGTGCTGCGATCACGGTAAATCTCCGGGCGGGTCCCTTTGATCTGGCAACCGAACCGACAGCGACTGCTGAAGGGCAAAACCTCGAGGGAGCGCTTTGGTTTGTGATCACCGTTGAGGCTAATGGCCCAGGAGATTTAAATTCCGATCTTGATAATGACGGGCTGTCTCTGGACGCTGAAATTACTGCAGGGACGGATCCCTCAAATCCTGATAGTGATAGTGACGGGTGGATTGATGGTGATGAAATCACCCTCATTACTAACCCTCTGGACGCTGCAGATCGGCCTTCTTCAGCTCCGGTGTTCACAGCGAGCCCGGGCATAGTTTCGGTGGCCTTTGCCTCCCGGACAGGCCGGACCTATCGGATGGAACATTCTACCAATTTGGAGACCTGGCTCGTCCTGGAGGGAAAGATTGCCGGTAGGGGCGCCGTGGTGTCACGGGACATCCCAATTGAGGGCCCACGAAGGTTTTTCAGGATTTCTGAAGAGTAGGGACTACCTAATTAGCAAGGGTTTCGTCCGGGAAATTTATCAGGAGGAGCCGGGTTTCACCTAGCTAGACCCTTCCGATTAGTCTGCCCCAGATGCAGTCTGTGGCGGCCGATTTCTCTGATGCTACTCAGCGTGCTGGGAGTGGTTAAGGAGCCCTGGGCCCCGGGGGTGTGAAGTTAGTTCTCAACCTCTTCCCGCGCTCCTAACTCTTCGCCTTTTCTGTTCCAGTATTTCTCAGTGCCTTCCAGGCGCTCGCCATTTCGGAACGTGACCTCACTAGTTTTCGAACCGTCGGGGCGGTATGTTGTTCCGGTTCCCTCAAGCTGACCATCCTTGATGTTTGCAACATTATAGCTGTCGCCATCAGGTTCTCTGGTCACCCAGTAGTAGACGCCTGAATATGGGGTATCGGTTCCCTTCACAAAAAACCCATGATCAGGGCGTGGTCGTTCCTCGACTGTTTTCGCTAGTTGCGCTGCAATTGCAGGAATAGCGTCAAAATCGAGAATGGGTATCTCCACGAGTGGATCCTCGTATGGGAGAGCCATGGAGCTGCGATCGGAGGATAATTCGCTTCTACCACTCTTGGCTTTGCTAGTGGGTTCATCCCTCACTTTTTCCATGAAAAAAAAGCACGCCCAGAGAACTAGAAGCAGAGAGGCAGATAGGAACAGAAGCCGTTGCACTTGGGCACCAGACTGGGAGAAAGGGTAGGTGTCAAGAGTCGGCCAGGACTGCTCTTTATGAGATCTATGGGAAGTTGTACTGATGGCTGCTGATCCGGAGAGAGAAGGCGCCTTGGCAGAGCTCATCATGCTTACCGGTCGGCCCCATAACCGAGCCAGACCCACTCGATGGCATGGGGAAGAAATTGAGTCATGGCATTTGCAATGCCATGGCCGGAGTTCTGGCAAAAAAGGTATTGGTAGGCATACCCTTTGGCCTTAAGCGCCTTTGCCATGAGATGGTTGGCCTCAACCCAGTCGTGCATGCCATCGCGCATCACATTCGGGTTTAGTAGGTCGTTGTCGCCTACTGCGAGGAACAGGCGGATGGGCTTTTTATCACTAAAGGGGATAAGTTTTTCGTGAAAATTCCAGGCGCCTCCGGGAGTCCTTGGGTCAAAGGGCCATTGTTGATTCACAAATGTCCCTGAGGTGGTGAGTACTCGCCGGTAGAGGTTGTTCCGGTACCAAGCCATGATGAGTGCAGCCGATCCGCCCGAGCTATTACCCATGACCGCCCGGCCATCCGGATTGCTAGTTAGCCTGACGCTACAGTTTTTCTCTACGAGGGGCAGAACCTCCTTTTCTATGTAATCTGCATAGAGGCCTGACATGGTATCGTATTCCTTGCCTCGTTGATGGCCCTGAGCGTCGCCCCCTCCATTGGCCACCAAAATTGCAATCAGCGGGGGAATCCGCTTCTCGGCTATGAGGTTGTCGAGGATATTGAAGATTACCTGCTTCGGGTTTCCTTTAGGGCCATCATGGCAGACCATAAAGGGGGCTTTTTTGCCCTTCTTGAATTGAGAGGCCACATGAACTGTTATTTGACGGGTGTAGTTGATCTCATGAGTGTCAACCAAAAGGGTTCTGGGGTGATCGGGATCGATCGTCCCGAAGACCTTACGCGCAATTCCAGGGTTGAGTAAGCTGGTGGTCTTGGAGTCGATGGTGAATTGAAAAACTTTTCCCCTCGGAGTCTCCTTGGATATTTTGCGTTCTGGGGCGGGTAGGTAGTTGGGTCCAACGAGGTAGTTGCCGATGGAGTCAATTGGCGGATTTATCCCAGCCCGATCATCGAGCCGGATGAATTCGGGGGCGCCCGGGTCGTCGAATGAACGAGCGGGAGGTTTTGGTCGGTCAGCGTATAGGGGAATAGCTCCGAGGGAGAGCACAACAGTCACGAGTATGTGCGGATAGAGAGTTTTCATAGTCGATGCAATTTCCTTAGGGGAGCAAGAGCGAGTGGCTTGGCGGGGGTCAGGCGCATGGACCTGATTGTCTGCCGTGCTCCCGAAAAAGCGCGCCAATTATGCCAAAGGAAGGCGTTAACTTCGGTAATTCTCTCCAGATGCCCTGATCCCCGGAGGGCAACGAGAGTGAAAGTCGTAGGCGAGCTCCAGCGCAAACGCTAATTTTGACCTCCACCTCACCCCGTTTTGTTGATGAAGCAGGGCGTTTTCCCATTCTCTACTGACCAGAGGGCTGGCCCTCAGGAACATCTGCAACCCAAGGATATAAGCTGAAGCGGTAACGGTAGATCGCCGCTGCCCGATCGCGAGGAAGGGTGGACTGGTTTCCTCGTCCAAGATTGGTAAACCAGCCTGTCCGGAAAGCGGTGTTGGGATGGCCGTAGTTAGCGCCGATAGTTATCCAATCCGGGTCGCCTTCCCCCCTGATCTGAAGCTCGCACATGGTGTCTGTCGGAAGACTTCGTTGGAAGGCGGTGACTATCGTATCGGAATCCGTGCTCGCTATGGTTAAAGGAGCGGAAGGCCGGCTGTCGGAGTCGAGGGGATTACTGTTAAAAACGTATTCCATCAGATTGGAGTAGTGATCGCGATCCGGATCCGAGAGAGCGCCGCTGATTGAGCTATCCCCAAGCTGCGCTTGATTGAAGGTCCTCGTTCGCCAGTTTTGCATGGGGCTGATGAGGTTGATCTGGACAGGGAGCCGAACCCAAGTGGGGTTGTTTGCTATGGGAAGAAATTCAACCACGAACTGATTTGATCCGGTCCTTGGAAGGTATGTTGTGTTCGCCGGGGGGGAGTAGATGGCATACCAGCCGGGAGTAGTGCCGCGTAAGCTCGCTACCGCAACTGTTCCCGTTTCAGGTTGGGTAACGATTCTGGCAGCAGGAATTGAGAATGGTATGGGCAGGAGTAAGTTCGACTGCTGCGATGGGCCAACTGGGATTGAATGCTGGGCGCTTTCGGTCGACGCGGCTGAGCTTGAGACCCATATGAATAAATCGATTGGGTCTGACAGGCCGCTCTCTGTCGTTACCCGATAAGTCAGGGATGTCATCCCTTCGAAACCTGCGGTGGGCTCAAATTGAAAATTTCCAGTCTGGGAATCAAAGTCGACGATAGTGCCCTCCGCCTGTGAATCATCAATTTGCAGGTCTAGGATCTCTAGGTAGGGGCCTCCACTTTCATCTAATAAACCGTCATTTGAGTAAAGACTGCGGGCATGGGTCGCAGTGTTTAAGACAGTATCAGGTTGCATGCTGAACCAGTCGGGTTCACCAGTAACTGTGCCTTGGCTGGGTAGAACCTCGATCGATACCTCGGCCTGTTCTGTCTTGGTCAACTGCAGAGTGTCGAGCTGAACCCCGAGGTCCGAGCTGGCAGCCGCATTTCCCTGATTTGCGGCCTGAGCATTGTGGATCGACATCGCAAAACAATGCTCTCCTTCTGAAAGCTCAACACCATCCACATTTATCACGTTCTGGGCTGTTTCACCCGGACCAAACGCGTAAGAGAGATTGCTTCCCTCTACCATGAGAAAGTAGCCGCCGGGCGCGGTCTTAGCGGTAAGGGCCCCAGGTTCAAAGGACCGGAAAAGTTCTTTGCCGTCGAGGTAGGCAATGACTCCATCGTCCCTCCTCAATGCTGCGCTTATCCGATAAGTTCCGGACTCGCCCAGGCTAAACACGGTGCGCATATAGGCGGTATAACGCCGTCCATTCATGGGAAGTCCAAGATTCGTTTCGGGCGGAATGCCCCCGGAAAAAAATCCATTGCCGTTATTGGTTTCACCAAACATACCATAACCGGTCAGTCCCCGAGCGCGGACCCAAGATCTTGGAACGTTGAAGGCAAGAGTGTTCCAGGCATCATCAAAGCCCGGAGTGTCCAGAGCTGGTGGACGTCCATCAATAGGACTAAAAGCCCGCCAAGTTGTTCGCGACGAGAGGACCGTTAACGGATTTCCAAGTGAGGCGCGGTAGCTAAATACGTCTGTCCCCGAAAAGTTGGACCGCGGCTGGTAGCTGAATGTTCCGTTTTCATTCAGAATCAGACTTCCATTTTGAGGCTGCTCCTTCACCCATGCTGCTGCAGGCGATGGGTCGGGCAAAAACAAGTCGTTCTCAAGAATGCCCGGAGTCCCGTTTCCATCCGCAACCAGGGTCTCTCCCTGACTTAGAGTGTAGGTATCATTCGTCAGACTTTGGCCAAAGAGGCCCGGAGTAATCAAGGGGAGTGCAATAAAAAGCAGTAAGGCGAAAAACGAGGTTTTCATCCTTTCTGTTATCAGAGCCCGACTGAGGAAGGCAATGCCATGATGGTGTGTGTTCGGCAACTGAGCGCGGGTGTCGGACATTTGGGCGTCATTCGATTCTTGGGTATCCTTTCGATCGGGGTTCCACCGGAAAATCAGCGGGGGAGGGATTCTTTTCTCGGCTGAGGAGGGGGAGAGATATGCGGCGGCGGGAGTAATCCGGAGTGGGTGGATGCCAAGGCGCTTGGTAGTGCATATTTTCACCCTGTTACAATACTATGAGGCCCCAATTTTCGTTAATTCATAAGTTCGATACCATCATTGAGCAGAGTGATGTACGGTCAGGTTCATCAACCAATTTTCCTGAGGGTCTTCATCAAGTGTTCCATCCTTTTGCGGGAAGGAACATTGAGTCCTGCCCTGCTGAAAATTTCCAGTTTTGACGACGGGCTCGAAAGGATGCGGTGGGGAATCAAAACGAGTCTGAAAGCCAGATCCAGGACGGCACGCCTTCAATTCGTAACGGTTTAAACCATGGGGCCCCCATCGAAGTCCTCGTGGTCTTTGTTGCTGCCTGACTTGCTTGGGGCGGCTGGAGTGGGCTTAGCTCCGAAGAGTCGCTTGCGCTTTCCGTTCAACAGCATGCTGACAGGAGTGTATTGGATCAGGAAGTAAGACCCCAGAAGAAGGATCGTCGACGTCACAGTGACGAAGCTCAGTTTCAGGGATATAAGGATCCATTGGTTGTCCTTGGTCCAGAAATCAGATCCCGCTCCCCAGTCGCTGACCCAAATTTGGAGAACATCGACGAGAGGCATGTGCGCGAGGTAGAGCCAGTAGGATGAATTTGACACGAATCGAATCCATTTCCGTGGCTTGGAAGAGATCATCTTGAAGAGGCCAATAAATCCGAAAATCATCAGCCAGCTGTAGGTGGTCAGAAGAAGGCTCGCGCTGGTCATTTCCCACCCTCTCTCCTTTGCTGATTTCCCGTCGACTCCGTTAAACCAATCGACAAAATTATCTACGAGATCTCCAAGAGGGGATAGGACCGCTGCGAACCAGCCTATAAACTCAGGAAGGCTTTTGCGCGTCTCCGCAAGCGAAAGAGCGAAGGTGATGACCGCGAGAGCAAAGAGAAATGGCCAGCTAGACCGGAGTATGGTGAGGATCCTGCGGAATCGAAAGAGGATGGCTCCAACAAGGAAGTAGACGCCGTAGTGCCAGAGCTTCCACCAAGCGGGCTCGGGTGGGAAGGCGATATTTTCAAGGGGAATTCGACTCACCAGGGTGTTTTCAGCAAGGTATTGTGGGGCTGAGCGCCATGTTGTGTTCTTCTCCACGCTGAGATGAGCTGGAAGGCCCCCGAGGTGGTCCCAGAGCTCTCCAACGTGGATACCCAGGCTGCTTGAGGAACCTAGCTGCTTTGCCGCATCCCGCTTTAAACGCCCGCCGGTATCCGCGGCTACAGCTCTGGCTTCTTCAATAGCGGTCTCTGAAATTCCAGCATCTCGAAGGGAGGAAACGGCCTCTTTTGTCAGGCCTTTTTGTCGGAGAGTACGAAAGACATCATCCGAGACGACTTGAACAGCTGGAAGGGGCTCCGCGTTGAGAAATACCGCAGTCTCGGGTCCGAATTCGCCAGTGCCCATTTCATCCTGACTACGGTAGGTCTCAAGGATCAGAAGAAGGGCGAGGACACTAAGTCCAATCGTCCCAGCTCTTCGGGGAAGACTTTCCCACCGGTTCCAACGTGTTTCAGCGCCAAGCCGGGAGACACACTTGCGTGCAGCCGCCCTGAAAGGGCGCCCAAGGACACGGGCAACTCCTAGGAAAAGAGCGAAGCCGACGCAAAGCAGAAAGAGATCGTATAGAAACCAAAGGTGATGGAGGACGATCTTCTCCCCAAAGAATTTGCTCAGATAGTTTCTTTGGAAAAAGCTTCCGAGTGTCGTCCAGAGGCCTATCGGCTCACCGCTAAGGAGGGACTGCACCTCTCGCCTTCCTGACATCACAGTGTCAATCTCGAGCGGCATCTTGAGCACCCAGATCGCCATCTGAGTGAGATCCCGGGAAGTTTGGGCTGACTGAATTGGAGTCTCGCCGTCCTTGTCTTTCAGGTTGGGAGAAGCCCCGGCCTCAAGAAGAATCCGGGTGGATTTGGTCTGTCCCATTAGTGCCGCCCAATGGAGGGGGGTAGCTCCGTTGCTGTCACTAGCATCGACCTTCGCGCCGGAATCCAGAAGGAAGGAAATGAGTTCCGTTTCCCCAGCTGCAGAGGCATTATGAAGGGCTGTGGATCGAATCACCCCGGGTTTGGCACGGTTGATTTTGGCGCCCGCGGCGAGAAGTTCCTGGATGCGATCAAGGTCGCCTTCCTTGGCGGCATCCCAGATCGATGCCGTGGATTCCAAGGCAGCCTCTTTTTTTCGCTCCGCCAGCTTGGGCATATGCGTGAGGGCCGGAATAATGAAAAGAGAGAATACAAAAAGAGGGAGCAAAATACGTTTAAATCGATGCCAGATCAGGCCCAGAGTTCCTCGCTTCAGCCACATCATGCAGGCAAAGAACCCACTCACGAGAAAGAACAACTGCATTCGGAAACCATGAATGGAGTTGTTGATAATCTGAAAGTCAGCGTCCTGAAATTTGTCCTGGGCAGGCCAGATCGGAGTTTGGTTAAAGGAAAGAACCGCATGTAGCAGGATGCCGAGGAGCATCGCGAAGGCCCTTAAGGCATCGAGGTCGTGGTAGCGTGTGGGAGGCAAGGGCGGGCATAGCGAGAGGGTCTCAGAGTCCGCTTCGGTGTTGGGGGAGAGGTCTTTGGCCACGCTTGGGGTGATTGTCTGCTGCTGGGATGATTGTGGAAGAGGCGAGGTGCCCAGCCATCCTGCTGCGCCCTAAGTGCTTTGTTTTGAAGTAGAGAGCGAGCCTGCAAACGAGGTTGCGCACCCGATCATCTGTTTATTATCGTGCAAACTACTTATCATTAGACCCTTATAAGAAAGTAGACAGATCCTTGCTGAGGGGTTGCACGGGGCTGGGCTTCGGCAGAAGCTCGTGAATGAGCCTTCGAAGTGTTTTGATTCTCCTATGGGCCTCAGGAATGGCGGTTAGTCAGCCTGTCTGGCCTCCGGGGGAGCCTTCCAGTAGCAAAATCTTTAATGATCGGAAGACGGAAACCTTCCGTCATGGAGTAAGGAAGGAGTGGGGATACGATACACCGCAGGAGGATTCCCTGATCGTTATTCATCCACGAAACACACCGGCAAACAATGCCCCACTCTATGTGGTTCTGCACTCTGCAGGACATGATGTTTTTTCCTGTGTGGACTGTACGAAGACAGTAGGAAATCACGATATCTATCGGTCGCCGGACGATCACTATGCCCTGTATCTGGATTGCCGTAAGAATCGTCGAGACTGGTGGTGGGGGGGCATGCATCCCCGCGACAGGGGCTTGAAAGAGAGGAATTCCGGGGGGACTACGATGCCCGTTGAAAAGCGGGTGATTGACTCAGTCCGGTGGGCGATCAAGCGCTTCAAGATCGATCCTGACAGAGTCTACCTCTCTGGTAATTCCATGGGAGGGAGTGGGACTCTTGGAATTGGAATGAGGCACGGTGATGTCTTTGCGGCGATCAAGGCGAATGTCCCGGCAGGAGTAGAGCATGTTGCAGAGCGTCTCTTTTTTCCTCCCAAAGAGATCCCAGCGGGAAGGGTTCTTCCTGATCCACCGATCTGCCTTAATTATTCGGCCCAGAATGATGGATGGTCTGCCGGTCATGGTGAGTTTTTCGAGGCTATGGAGGAGCGGAGGTATGCATTGATGCTGTATTGGGGCCCTTTTGGACACGCGAATAACTCGGAGAGGATCAAGACAGTTAATGACCTGATTGATTCCTTTGATTGGCTAAGCGTCCGTAAGGACGAGGCCTATCCGGTATTCACAAAGGCCACGGCGAACAGTGCGCTGCCCTGGCCAGATAACCTTAAGAGCAAAGAAGCAGGTCAGGTCAATGGCTACTTTCGCTGGAAGAGCCGGGAGGACACCGCAGAAGTGCTGGAGGTTTCGCTCTTTCTGGTAACGCCGGAGAACCTGAAGACCCGGTTTGCCATTCCCAAGGAGGTGGTGGCGGATGTAAGTCTCCGACGCCTTCAGAATTTCAGGCTGTCTCCCGGAGAAGAGTTTCGCTGGGAATTTGGCAAGGCGAAGGGGGAGGGTCGCGTGGATAACGAGGGTTTGATCGCCATTCCGAGGTTAAGGATTACAGGCAGGCCGGTCATGCTCAGAATTCGCAGTGGTAAAAAGTTGGGGGCGGTTTCCCAGCTGCCAGCTGCGCGAAGGCTGGCGGAAGGAAAGGGCTGGCGCTTGGACAGGGCACAGCCCGAGCAGACGGGTCGTCCGCGAGTTCTCCTGATCGGTGATTCCATTCTCAGTGGCTACCGGAAGGCTGTGATCAAATCACTAGAGGGAGTGGCGGATGTTGACGCATGGGTCAATCCTCACTGGCAGTCAGAGAATACAAATGCGCTTCTCGCTGATCTCCTCGAGAAGAATGGCCCCTATGACGTGGTCCACTTTAATATGGGATTGCATGGGTGGACCGAGGGTCGGATTAAGGAAGGAACATTTCGCCCTCTGACAAGAGCTTACGTGGAGATTCTAAAGGAGAAGCTTCCGTCGGCAGGATTGATATGGGCCAACAGCACTCCGGTGACCCGGAAGGGCGATACCTCCCGATTCGATCCCGAGGTGAACCCGATTATTGTGAGGCATAACATGATGGCAGATGAAGTCATGCGGGATGCAGGAATTCCGGTCAGTGATTTTTATGCTCTTTTGGCCGGAAGGAGGAATCTTGCGAAGGGTGACCGCTTCCATTGGACTGGACCCGCCTACAGCTTGCTCGGCAAGACCGCGACCTCCTCAATTCTTTCTGCCTTGAAAATGGAGGGTGAAAGGCCCTCTTCCTGATCCGTTTCTCAAAAATGAGGCAGTGTTCTCAAGGGAGTGAGATCGCGGAGGCCTTGGTTCTAAAAGTTGTTGTAATGCAGGACCTTGGATCTCACTCCGTTGATTAACTGCCTGTTACTAGATCAACCGTGACCCAGGGCGCCGATTTTTTTATTTTGGAGTTTTTCCGAAATGAGGGGGAAGTAGACCTGCCGGCAGCGTGCCTGCAGAGGGAGCTGGTGGAATGACTTCTGGAAGAGTAGGACGATCACTGCATGAAACGTGGACGTGTCCTCATAGTTCTTACCGTTCTTCTAGTTCCCGGGGCCACCTTACGGGCGGATTCCATTGTGATGGAGCCCACGACCGGCAAAAAGCTCTATCGTTGGGACGGTATGAATCTCCGCTCCCATGCTGAGGGGAGGAGGCTGTTGAAGTGGGATGGCCAGTATGTCAGCCATTTTTCCAGCGGGAAAAAGCTCTTCAAGTGGGATGGAACGTATCTCATGGTCTACAGCTCCGGTAAGAAGCTTTATAAGTGGGATGGTAGTCATGTGATAAACTACGCAAATGGTAGTAAGCTGTTCCGGTGGCGGGGGCCGGATCTCATGCATTACAGCAATGCCCGGAAGGTTCTCAGGATTCAGGGCGTGGTTCCGGTCGCTCTTGTGATTGCGCTTGTCACTGGTCAAGTCTAGGGTCGTTGCTATTTCAATGAAACTGGTAGCCACTCTCTCAGTCATCCTCACTGCGGTAGGTCTCAGCTCCCTGTTGGAGGCGCAGGCTCCTGATCGGACGCGGGTTAAGCCCGACATGCATGAAGGGGTTGTTCGGGAAGGGCACATTCAGTTCACGCATGTCGACCGAAATAAGCGGCGCCGTCTTACTTTGGATCTCTACCGACCCGAGGAAGGACAGGGCCCGTTTCCGGCAGTGGTAATCTATTTCGGGGGAGGGTGGCAGAACGGGCGCCCCGGGATATTCGCTCCGGTCGCTCAGGCGTTGGCTCAACGCGGCTACGTTTGCATTGTTCCGGAATACCGTCTCAGCGGGGAAAAAGCATTTCCTGCCGCTGTGTACGACTGCAAGGCCGCGATTCGATGGGCCCGGGGGAACGCGAAGCGGTTCAGGATTGATCCGAAGAGAATTGCAACGATGGGGGGGTCTGCAGGTGGGCATCTTGCCGGATTCATGGCTGCAACGAATGGAATCGCTCGTTTTGAAGGAGAGGGTGATAATCGGGCCGTCTCCTCTAAGGTTCAGGCCTCGGTGGTGATGTGTGGTCCCATGAGTCTTCTTCTGCCTCATATCGTTGAGCGGGTTGAGAAGGCCGCCGCCAAATTGGAAGGGGATGCTATCATCACCTTTATGGGAGGTGCGTTACCAGGGCAGAAGACGGGTATTTACGAAGAGGCCTCTCCCCTGACTCATGTAGGCGAGCATTCGCCCCCCATGCTCTTCATTGATGGTGAACTTGATCGTCCGGGGGTGCGCCATAAGGAATTCAGGGCTCGCCTCACGGCCCACAAAATCCCTCATAATTTTCTGATTCTTCCCGGCGCTCCGCATCCGTTCTGGAATATGAAGGAATGGTTTGCTCCCACCATAGAGGCAGTTGATGGATTTCTATCCAAACATATGCCTCCGGATGGCGAAGGCTCCAGGTAGACAGAGCAGGAGGAGGGGAATCAAGTTGCGACTTCAAAACCGGCGACAAGAGGATATCAAGGCTCCTGGAATGCGAATTCTCATTGCCTGCGACAAATTCAAAGGCTCCTTGTCGGCTAAGGAGGCCTGTGAGGCGTTGCGAGAAGGTCTGGGGGCTGCCGATGCGTCCATTGAGGTGGGGGTATGTCCGGTGGCGGATGGGGGGGAAGGTTTTGCAGAGGCAATGGTGATGGCGCGTGGAGGTAAATGGCATTCCTGTGAATCTCTTGACGCTCTGGGAAGGCCGATAGAAGTGCGCTACGGGATGGTATCCAATGGGCTGGGAGAGGATGAAGCGGTGATGGAGATGGCGGAAGCAAGTGGCTTGCACCGAATCCCAATTGAAGCCCGCGACGTTTTGCGGTCTTCCTCTCTCGGAACCGGATCGATGATCCGGAATGCTGTCGAGCTGGGAGTGCGCAGGATCTTTCTTGGGATCGGTGGGAGTGCAACCAATGATGGCGGAATGGGGATGCTCGCGGGACTTGGTGTGAAATTTCGTGATGAGGAGGGGGGCGAGCTTGAGCCGCTTCCAACTTCGTTGGCAGCTTTGGTGGAAGTTGACGCTGGTGGAATGATTGAGCTTCCTCCGATTGAGGTGGCCTGTGATGTAGAGAATCCTTTACTTGGGCCGAAAGGAGCAACGATGATCTATGGCCCGCAGAAGGGTGCCGGGAAAGAGGCTCGACAGATTTTGGAGAATGGGTTGACTCGGTTGGTAGAGGTCACCGGGAACGGGTTGTTAGCGGCAACTCCCGGTGCGGGTGCCGCAGGAGGGCTAGGATTCGGGCTGCTGGGATTTGCCGGAGCGCGCTTGCGTCATGGTTTTGAAATGGTCGCTGAAGCCCTGAATCTGTCGAGCCTTGTGGCAGGATGTGACGTCGTGATAACGGGGGAGGGGTCGATCGATGAGCAAACTTTTCAAGGAAAAGCTCCGGCCGGGGTCGCGCGCATAGCCAGAGAGCACGGGAAGAAGGTGATTGCGGTAGGTGGCCGGGTGGATCCCACATGCAGCGAGCAGAGAATGTTCGATCGAGTGCTCACACTGGAGTCCTTTGAGGTAGGAGAGGAACAATCCATAGCCCGGGCTGAGGAATTACTGCAAGCCCTTGGGCCAGAGCTGCGAGAGGTGCTCGTTGAGCTGGGGAAGTCCTAGAAGGGCACTATGGACTGGATCTTTCCGGGGCATTCCGTATGAGGAGGAGAGATGAGCACGAGTCCGGTCGAAGCGGTATTGTTGTTTGCGGGGCAGGGAGCGCAACACGTTGGGATGGGCAGGGATCTCACCGAGGAGTTTCCCTCGGCAGCTAGGGCCTTCGAGAAAGCAGACGCGATTCTGGAGCGTTCCCTGAGTGCTCTTGTGTTTGAGGGTCCGGAAGAGGATTTGACGAAGACAGCCAATTGTCAGCCTGCCCTCTTTGTTCATGGGCTTGCCCTTCTAGAAGTTCTCCGGGAAAGGGTGCCCAACCTTCAGCCAGTTGCTGCGGCAGGATTGTCTCTGGGGGAAATGACGGCCCACACCGCGGCTGGCACTTTCGGATTTGAGCAGGGTCTCCGCCTTGTGGCGCAGAGGGGATTGTTCATGGATGAGGCTTGTGAGGCCACCGATGGTGCCATGGCGGCGATGATCGGGGGAGAGGAAGATGCGGTGCGGCAGTTGGCCGTGGATTGCGAAGTGGACGTAGCGAATTTCAATTCCCCCGGGCAAATTGTTCTTTCGGGGAGCTCCCAGGGGATTGATCAGGCGGTAGCCCGGGCCAAAGAAAATGGGATCCGGATGGGCCGGAAGCTCAAGGTAGCAGGCGCTTATCATTCTGCTCTCATGACAGGAGCTCAGACAAAGCTTGGAGCCGCGCTGGCGGGGGTTGAAGTGGGGCAGCCGGGTATTCCGGTAATCAGCAACTTTTCCGCCACGGAGGCATCAAGTCCCAATGAGATTCGGGAGACCTTGACCGCACAGGTCACGGGTTCGGTGCGTTGGGCGGAATCCATGAATCTTCTCCTCTCCAAGGGTCATCGGCTTTTTATTGAGCTTGGTCCCGGCAAGGTGCTATCCGGCCTCATGGGTCGCATTGATACAGAAAAAAAGGCAGAGATTCTGGCCGTAGAGGACTGTGAGAGTCTGGAAGCGGCAGCGGCTCGACTCACGAGCCTCGGTTAATACCAGATAGAGTCGAATGATGGCGCCGATTCAAGATTTTAGATTTGCCAGTCAGGCCTGCTGCCCCTAGCTTTCGCGCCACTGAACGCGGAGCGGTAGTTCAGTTGGTTAGAACGCCGGCCTGTCACGCCGGAGGTCGCGGGTTCGAGTCCCGTCCGCTCCGCCACTTTCACCCTAGCTCTAAAGGGTTTGACGATCTGGTGGGCCACTGGTGGACCAGAACCCGTGCCGGAAGGCTCCCAGAAGGGCCATAAACGGGAAAACGCGGACCATTTACAATCGTGGATTAGCACGTAAAAAGCGATCGGTGATCTTGTCGCTGGCACCTCCCGATTATACGACCTGGGAGGATGAAGCCATTTTTGAACGACCTATGGAGCTCCTGTCTTGGATTGTTTCGGGCCCTAAGAAGCGAAGGCAGAGAACCCGAAATAAAAACTGGCACAAATGGGGGTAGCCATACGCAGAAAGAAAATGCCGCCCCGGATACAAATCCGAGGCGACCAATTACCAGCACTCGATTTCTCAAGTATAAGGTTCCAGGACTAAGACCAGCTATGAAATCCTGAGATTGGCCAGCCAGTCGGCGAGGCTCCCTTAATCCCCTCGTGCTCCTCCAAGAAAGTCGATGGCCTTGCCGGTCTTTTCGTGAAGCCACGAGTCCTTGTTGTCAGATCGGTGGTAATAGCCCAGCCAGAGAGCGACGAAAGCCAAAAGGAACATGAAGGCCCAAAATGCCTTCAGCACTAACTTTACCGATGCAATCGACTTTCTATTGCTCGAGGTGCCATCTACATCGTGAAGCCAAAAAGGTGATGACCTTTTGCGAAGATGGTTGATTCTCCGGATAGGCTTACGTTGGATTGTATCGGGTTTTCGCTGAGTTTCACCACCCTCCTTTTGCCGCTCGTCCATTTGCAACCGGTATCTAACATGTGGCCTAGCTACCAAGCCAGTAAAACCCTCTTGGCGCTTGCCGACTGCGCCTAAGGTGATTGCCTTTCCAAGGCAGCAGCTTTTTTAAAATTTTCCTGTCGTAGGGTTCCCTAGAATTTTAGGCTGTCGAAAGACGAAGATGACGAATGCTTTGGCTGCAATCAAGGGGCTCCGGAGGCCCTAAGCATTTTAAGGGAATGCGCTTTCTAAGAGGTATGGTTTTTCTGGAGTGACGCAGCCTCGCAATGGGCTTTTCCTCCGGTAGGGCCCCCGTAGCCGAGATTCACTCGCCCTGTTGCTTTTTGGGGGCTTCAGTGCGTTCCACTCTCTCTTCTTCGGTTTTAAGAAGCGCCTCCTCCGTGTGATGTGATTGTTTCTCAAGGGCGTCGGTCAGCATATGCGTCTCTTTCTCGGAAATCCTTGCCTCATTGACCAGTTTCTGGCCGAAGAGTCCTGCGACTAAAAGAATAAGCCCACAGGCTACTACGATAAGTCCTCCCTTCGCTCCTCTCGTCTTATTCCCTCCTCTGGCCTTGGCGGTAGTCTTTTTTTCAGCCGCTCCAAGAGGTCCCCTTCCTTGTTCAACGATTTTAGTTGGGAAGAGCTTTTTACTCCTAAGCTGGGTTGTAGCCTCCGCTTCAGAGTGGGCTTGGACTGTGCCGGTGGTGTGCTGTCCCTGCGGGTCGATAGCGGTATACAGAAAATTGCGCATGACTCTGGTCGATCGGATGTTTTGGAAAGGCTCGTGGAAAGGATGGCCTGAGCCTTAGTTGAGGGAGCTGAGGCTAAGGCTATGACGCCTGAGGTCCTACCACGCCGGCCGCGGTAGCGGCAAGCCTCCTCGGCGAGCCTGGGAGACGCATCTGAGCTTTTGGAAAGTAAACAAACGACTCAACCTTGACAGGGAAAGAAGGAGGGTTAGGAGTCCTGTTATGAAGGCGTTTCTCGCTACTATCACACTTCCCCTGCTGTTGGCGCTGTCCAGCTGTGGTGAAACTTGAACTGGGACCTGAAAGAAGAATCGCGGCAAGGTCTTGCCCGGAGAGCTTAAGAAGATGTCGGGGGAAAAGAAGTAACGCCCAAGCCAATCTTTCCCCGGTTTTGAAATTCATTATTGGCGCTCCGGGTATTGGTT
>PBTP01000049.1 GCA_002729275.1 Roseibacillus sp.
TGGTGGCTTTCTTGGCGACCTTCTTGGTGGCTTTCTTGGCGACCTTCTTGGTGGCTTTCTTGGCGACCTTCTTGGTGGCTTTCTTGGCTGCCTTCTTGGTGGCTTTCTTGGCGACCTTCTTGGTGGCTTTCTTGGCTACCTTCTTGGCGACCTTCTTGGTGGCTTTCTTGGCTACCTTCTTGGTGGCTTTCTTGGCTACCTTCTTGGTGGCTTTCTTGGCTACCTTCTTGGTGGCCTTTTTAGCGGATTTCTTAGCCGCGACTTTCTTTTTCGCCATGAGCCTGTTGGTAGTAGCCGGGATCCAGATACAGGTATCCCATTATAGCAAGCTGGAAGATCTTCCCCCAGAAGCAGGCGGGACTCTTCTTGAGGTTTCACATGAGGTCAAGGACTTTTGGCTTCGACACGGATTCTTTGGAGCTCAGTAATGCGCTCCATGATTGTCTTTGACTCCTCATCGCCGATCTCCGGACTTTTCAATCGCGCAGCCAGGGCGCCTAGCTCACGAAGAATGCCCTGCTCTGCAAGTATGCCAAGAATCTCCGCGGCAGCTGCCAGAGGCGCCGCAGGGGTGGGTTCTTCGAGTAGGGCGAGTAGAGTCGCCCGGTCCCCTNCTGATAGGCTNTGGAGGAAGGTGTTTACAGCTGCCGGGTTCGGGACATCAGGCCTCGTGCTGAGGATATTTCGCAGAAGGGCCTCTCCCTCACGGCCCTCTGCCCCGATAAGGACTTGTTCTGTTTGGTCACATAGAAAGTCCAGAACTTCGTGGGACTGCAGAGCGAGAGCGGCGAGGACTCCAAGTTCCCGGTCTACTGGTGTTGATTCCACGGCGGCCGTTTTCTCCTGCTGATCGCGTCGCCGGCTTGGTCGCCTTGCTGCGTCCACGACGGCCTGACGAATGCCATCCGGGCTAAGCCCGAGTCGGGTCGCTACGAAATTGATTGAAGCTTCCTGGGCGTTTTTATCTGAAACCGCATGGAGCATCGGGGAAATATCTCGCGCCACCCGGGCCTTGGTGCCTGGNTCATCAAGATTATTTTCCTCTCCGAGGTAACGCAGGCGATAGTCAAAAAATTCAGATGCTTGTTCGAGCAGGTTACGGAATGCGTCTGGTCCTTNCGATTTGACCAGGGAGTCGGGATCTTCCCCGGGAGGCATGGTGGCGACTCTGACATCCATGCCGAGCGCGGCCATCTCGAGAAATGCCTTAGCCGCAGCGTCGTGCCCCGCAAAGTCAGAGTCGTAACAGATTACAACTTTGTTGGACCCGGTGTAGCGCTTCAGCAGACGAGCGTGCTCGCTCGTACATGCTGTNCCCTGAGTAGCGACTGCATTCTGAACGCCAGCCTCGTGGCAGGCAATCACATCAAGCTGCCCTTCGCACAGGACGACATAGTCCTTCATATGCCGGATCGCTTTGTGGAGACCAAAGAAGACATTAGACTTCTTGAAAATTGGAGTTTCCGGGGAGTTGATGTATTTTCCNCCCCCTTGTTCCTCCCTTAATTTACGCCCACTGAAAGCGATGACATCGTCACGTTCATTGTGGATCGGAAACATGAGGCGGTCCCCAAAGCGNACCCAGAGTCCGGAACGAGGGTTGCTCTCTTCCCTGAGCTTGGTGATGCCAGAATGTAACAATTCCTTCCCGGTGAAGCCTGCTTCCCGGGCCCAGTCCAGAAAGACATTCGTATTTTTGGGCATCCACCCGACAGTCCACCGAGCCGCCATCTCACGATTATATCCGCGGGACTTAAGATACTGCCGGGCATGCTCCGCACCCGGATCATCAAGGAGCAGAGAATGCATGAAGCGTGCAGCCTGGTTGTGGAGGAGTTTCAAGCGGCTCAGGCGGCGACGCCTTCGGTCTTCCTGGGGGTCATACTCGCCCTCCTCTATCGTAATATTGGAACGATCGGCCAGCTTGCGCAGGGCTTCCGGGAATGGCAGGTTCTCATAGGCCATTACAAATCCCACTGCGTTTCCTCCCTCACCACAACCAAAGCAGCGATATGACTGCCTACCCGGGCTGACGTTNAAAGAGGGGGTCTTTTCGTTGTGAAAGGGACAGTGAGTCTTGAAATCTCCACCTGCCCGCTTCAGATCGAGGCCGTAGGACGCGATAAGTTCAACGATGTCCGTCGCTCCGAGGACTTGCTGAACGGTTTCATCGGGGATGCGCGGCATCGCGTNAGAATTGTAGCGTGGCACGGAGGCTTGCCAAACCATCAGACCCGAAGGAATTGTGAAGAGATGTGATTTTCTCGCCAAGGGCATCGAAATCAGGTCTATATTGACTCCATGAAAATTATGATTCTTACCGCTTTTGTGGTCTCAGCCGCAATTGGCGTCGNTCTGAGCAGTGAGAATACCCAAGGCGACTCCCTTTCTCCCGGCGCCAGTTCTCCGAATGCGGGAGGCAAGGGGATCTACGCCGATGCCGTGGTGGAGATCGAAGTAGGGGAGGGAAGTCTCAAGGACCTCAGGAAATTCGGACAGTGGATGAAGGTCCTCGACGAGGTCGAGAGCGATAAGGCCAAAGCTGTAATCCTGCGAATTAGCGCGAGGGACGGCTATCTGCAGCAAACGGAACGTTTGATGGAGAGGCTGCTTCGTCTCAAAGTGCCCAGCTACGCCTTGGTTGANAAGCAAGCTCTGAGGGAGGGTGCGCTTCTCGCCCTGGCAGCGACTTCCATTTTTATGACGGCCGATTCCATCATTGGTGGTGCAGGCCTCTTCTCCACTGAGGAGGAGGGTGCCGCCGGCGATCGGGAGCAGAATCATAGCAAGTTACTTGCCACCATTCGTCGGGTTGTGAGCAGAAGAGGGCATTCTCTGGAGCTGGTGCAGGCCTTACTCAAGCCGGGCGACCGGGATCGGCGGTTTGGTGAAGTCCTGGTTCCAGCCGGAACAGTCCTGACCTTGACGGCGCAGGAGGCGGCATCTCAGATCGGCGGCGAACCCCTGTTGGCCACTGCGGTGCTGGGGGAACCGGAGGATATTCTTTCCATAGTCGGGCTGTCAGGAGCAGAGCTTGTGAGCGCACGGGAGGAGAATCGCACGGGGGGGGGAATAAGCGTGCCTGTTGAAAGAGGAGAAGTTGCCATCAGGGATAGCAGTGAGTCTGAGCGACAAGAGGAAGGGCCTGAGATCCCGGGTAAGATGCTGGAGGAGAGTTTTGCAGGGAAGNTAGTGGTTTTAAAGGTGGGCAAGGACGACCTGATGAACAAACAGAGCTTCAAATTCTGGCGCAGGATGTTGCGTCGAGCTGAGGACGAGAAGGCGAAGGCGGTGCTCTTTGATCTGGATACCCCGGGCGGGTATGCCTTTGAGACGAAAGAAATCATGTCAGAAATTACCCGTCTCAAAATTCCCAGTTATGCCTTTGTGAATGAGAACGCCTTGAGCGCGGGGGCATTGATGTCGGTTGCCACAGACGGCATCTACATGAGCCCCGAAGGTACGATTGGAGCGGCTGGATTGGTCAGTGGAGGCGGTGCTGAAATTGGAGAGATGATGAGAAAAAAACTCCATAGTTCCTTTGAGGCTCAGATCCGGAGTGTGGCCGAAAAGAAGGGTCATGACCCAGACTTGATCCGGGCCATGATGATTCCTGAGGATCGTGACCGGGTCTTTGGTGAAGTGGTAGTCCGGGCGGGAGAGCTGCTCACGCTCACCGCCAGCGAGGCGACTTCAATGAGGGGAGGAAAGACTCTCCTGGCCAAAGGAGTTGCGAGCAGTATCGAGGAAATTGCCCAGCTCGAGGGGATCGGTAGTGCCGCCATCATACGGGCTGAGGCAACCGCGTTTGAAAATGTGGCCTGGTGGGTCTCAAAATGGTCTTTTCTGCTGATCCTCGTGGGTATGGCAGCAGCATACGCCGAGCTGAAAGCGCCGGGATTTGGAATTGGGGGAGCAATATCCCTCCTCGCGTTTGGGACTTTTTTCTTTGGTAACTACATGGCCGGAAATCTCGCGAACTATGAGCTGGTAGCCTTATTCGTGCTGGGGATTGTCCTCATTGCGGTCGANCTCTTTCTGATTCCTGGCACTGGGGTGACCGGGATCGCCGGGGTTCTATGTCTGCTGGGCGCCCTTCTTCTTGGAACAGTTGATAAGATTGATTGGAACGATTGGAAAGTGGGGGACTTTTCCGGCAGCCTGCTGGATCTGTTGAGGGGGCCTGCGTTCACGCTGGGAACAGGTCTTCTAGGAGGGAGCGTTCTTGTTTTTCTATTGATGAGGTTTCTGCCGAACACATTTCTTTTCCGNGCGTTCGTCAGCAAGCAGGAGCTCGCGGGTGGCGCGTCCCTCTCAACTCAAGCCTCCGCTCCGGATTACCAAGACCGGACAGGTTTTACGGGCGAGGCCCTCACGGACCTGAGGCCCTCGGGGAAGGNTGTGTTCTCTGGAGAGGAGCTGGATGTGATCGCTGATGGAGCGTTTATCAGGAAAGGTTCCAAGGTGCGCGTTCTCAGGCAGGACGGCATGAAGATCGTGGTCGGTGATATTGAATCGGTCTAGAGGCCCGTCCTTCCTTTTGTTCTGTTTGCATTCCTNAGGGAGAATTCCTCCCGGGCAGCCAGCCAATAACGCAAAGGAGTTAGTGTAACCTTTTTGAGACACAAGAGTGCTTCCCGCCAGCGCTCTCTTTAGTGAGGATGTTAGGNTCCATGATGATTGAATAACAATTGTCACTGGTTCGTTTAACAAATAACACCTCAACAATTTGACTGCTATGAAGATTCAAGATGACACCGCCCGGGGAGAGAGCCGCGAGTTGCTTCTCAAGGAATATTTTCTGAACGCCTACCTCATCGCCCTTCTTAAGCAGGTCGGCAGGTCGGCAGGGCGCATCTCGGAACAGGAAAACGATCAGGCCATGCGACGAGTCGCTGGGCAGAACTGAGATGCTTCCCGGGCCTTTGATGCGCGCCAGATTGGCAGAAGCCGGTGAAGTAGCTGTGTAGGTCTTGCTGCTNTACCGGCTTCGTCGGAGCTGGGCCTTTGGCGAGACGCGAAACAGGTTGGGNGAAGGGCCAGTCCTGAGGCATGATTATCAACCCGGAGTTCCGGACGGAGGCTTTCGGAATACCGCGATATGCCGGTCTACTGACTTGCCCGGGGCGTCTGCAAGCGCTCGGGAGTCCAGATTGCGGTGATCGGCAACTTTTACCGCTCCAAGGGCTTCCAGTTTCCGGCAAGCCAATTTGTGTTCGACGTCAAAATAAGATGTGATNACGAACAACCCGTCTTCGCCCAGCTGTCGCAGGCCACCCTCGAACATGCGAGCCCAAAGCTTTGGGTTATTCCAGAAATTCTGATGTCTCATGAAGGTGAGGTCGAATCTCTCGTTCGTGGACATGGCATCGAGAAAGCGTTTCCCGTCCTCAATGTGAAAGCGGGTATGGATATCGCCATGGTTTGGAGTTTTCCAGCGGAGACGAGCTTCTTCAATCTCAGCGGCCCGAATGTCAGCGCCCACAATTTCCAGTCGGTCATCTCCGCCGAAAATATCCGCAAGGACCCCGGTCTCGTCAGCACGGCCACAGGCGAGGTTGAGAATACGCCGTTCACTCCCGTCTGCTGGAACGTCCGGAAGTTCATGGAGAGTTTCCCGCAGTGCTTTCCTCAGAATTTTCATNTCCTCAGGTAGGTCTCCTGGTTGGAACGGGGCATTAGGGGTGAGGGCCATTGGTAGTGATTAAAATACTGTTAAGCAGTGATTCAAGAGTTGAGTTGAAAGTGCTATTCTGTAAGCCCTTAAGCGTCCAATTCTTCTTTCATGCCCAATCGCACTACTATGCAGGCCCTTGCGCCTGAAACCGCTTCACTTGTGCAGAGTATTGCCGACCAGTTTGCAATTGAAGGGGAATATCTGATGGGCGAAGAGGTGCAAAGCGGGCATATTAACTCTACCTACCTTGCGACCTATGAATTAAAGGATGGAGAGCGACGCCGCTATATCCTCCAGCGCATCAACGAAAAAGTGTTCAAGGATCCTCTTGCGGTCATGCGCAATGTTGAGTGCGTGACTTCCCATATTAACTGGAAGGTCCTCAGGAAGAAGCGGGACCTTGGAGGGCAGACTCTGAGTCTATATCCACACAAAACTGGACGGTTTTACGGGTATGGGCAAGGTGGAGGCATCTGGCGTTGCTATAACTATTTTGAAGGATGTCAGACCTATGATGTTGTGGAGACCACCCGGCAGGCCTACGAGGCGGGGCATGCTTTTGGTGCCTTCCAAGATCTAGTCAGTGACCTGCCCCCGGGAGAGATTGTCGAGACGATTCCCGATTTCCATCATACGAGGAAGCGCTTTGAAGGCCTGATGCAGGCAGTTGAGGAGGATTGCCATGGCAGGGTAGCCGGTGTGCAAAGTGAGCTGGATTTCATCGGGAGTAATGAGGATGTGGTCGACCGGTTATTGGACCTTGTGGAAAAAGAGCTTTTGCCTCTCCGGATCACTCACAACGATACCAAGATCAATAACGTTCTCTTCGATCAGGAAACCGACGAGGCAGTGTGTGTCATCGACCTTGATACCGTGATGCCCGGCCTCAGCCTCTATGATTTTGGAGACTTGGTAAGGACTGCCACAAACCCAGCTGCGGAAGATGAACGTGACCTGACCAAGGTAAATTTCCGAATCAGAATTTTTGAGTCACTGGTCGAAGGATACCTGGCCTCGGCGGGACCGGTGCTGACGGATGAAGAGGTGTCTCAAATGGCGTTTTCGGGGCGTCTGATCTCCCTTGAGCTTGGAATGCGCTTCCTCACTGATCACCTGAATGGGGATAAGTATTTCCGCGTGACTCGGGAAGGACAGAATCTGGATCGGGCCCGCACTCAGTTGTCTCTCGCAAGACAGATTGCCGAGAGCGAGGAGAAGATGAAGGCCTACGTTCTTCAGGTTGCCAAGGCTCGCTAATCAGCAGGGGCTCCGTTCGAGAGTTGCCACACATTCGAGGTGTTTCGTCTGGGGGAAGAGGTCGAAGGGCTGAACCTTGCGTAAGGAATACCCGTTAGCTTTAAATGCCTGAAGGTCTCGGATCTGGGTGGATGGATTACAAGAGACGTAGACAACTCTCTGCGGCTTGAAGGAAAAGAGCTGTTGGAGGAAATCCTCGCCGCATCCTTTTCTGGGAGGATCAACGATCACAGAAGTCTGGTCTGCAGAAAATGTGACCTGCTCAAAGATACGTTCAGCGGAAGCGGTTAGAATTGTGACGTTCCCAAGATTGTTCTGGAGGGCGTTCTGCCGAGCCCAGTCTGCCGAGGATTCGGAGACTTCTACTCCGGCTACAGATTCGAAATGTCGTGCCAGCGAAAGAGCGAAAAGTCCGGAGCCGCAGTAAGCGTCGACGAGGAAGCGGTTGGCGGTGGCGGCCTCTCCGGCTACGTAATCAACGAAGGCGGGAAGAATAAATGGGTTGTTCTGGAAAAAATCTCCAGCAAGGAAGTGAAATTTGAGGTCGCCCACCTGCTCCTCGACGACTTCTCTGGGATTGGTGTGGACGCTGGCTGCGGTGGCTCGGAGCAGCAAAGTCGCTCCTTTACGGAACTTGCCCTGTGCGGCAGTTTGCTGGATGCGGACCCTCTCTTCGGGGAGAGCCTCATTGAGTGCAGCCATGGCGATGTCGCATTGAGGAACATCGATTATTCGATTACGGGATCCTGCGGCTAAGAAGCCGATATTGAGATCCCGATCCGGGCGGGGTTTCTGGAAGTGCGGAGTGATTTTAGACCGGTAGTTCCAAGGTTGTGGAGAGGGGATAGGCTTCTCTACGGGGTGATCGATTCCGGCCATACGCTCGAGGAGCTCGTTTACCTGCTGCTGTTTCCACTTCAGCTGCTCCTGATAATCGAGATGTTGATACTGACAGCCTCCGCAGGTGGTGAAGAAGGAGCAGCGCGGCTGCCGGCGACTTGGGCTCTGGTTAATCACTTCCACAAGGTCTGCATGGGAACAGCTGGAGTCGTTTTTCCAGATTCGGGCCCTTACTCGCTCTCCTGGGAGACTAAACGGGACAAATACCACCCAGCTGCGTGCGCTTTCTTCACCGGAAAAGCTCGAGGGGTGGATTCTTCCGACCCCGGCGCCGAGATTGGTGAGGGCGTCAATCTCCAGCTCCACGACTTCGTGGTAGCTGAAGGGTTCTGGCCTGAATTTCCTTGGGGGTTTTTTACTTTCAGCCATTCGCCCATTCACTTCGGGTTGTCAGAAAGAGATCGGAACTCTAGGGTGGGCATCAGCATCGATGCACTTTGAGATAAAATTGTGGTCAGTGATCCTCGTGTTTTTGGCAATACCTTTTTGTCTGGTTGCTACCGAGAGCACTGGTGAAGAACTATGGTATGATGCTTCGGGGGAAGTCGTCAAGCGGGTGAAGCAGATGGGGAAGGGGTCGAAGCATGCAGGGGAGCCTATTGATTGGGAGCCGGCATGGGTGATTCGTGAACGCCTCGCGATGACAAGGTCTGAGAAGAGGTGCACTNATAAGAGACCGCAATATCGTCACGGGTTAGCCCTTTGGTATTGCTTCGGATATGATTTCTGGAACCGGGTGAGCATCACAGGAATGAAGGGCAGGACTCTGGTCTGGCCCGGGAAGAGCAACTCGTGGAAGGGTCTACACTTTGGTGGAGAGCGCTTCTACCGGTGAGCCTGTTTCAAATCGGGTCACTCCTCTGTATCCAATGGGGTGGGATTAGAAGCGGGTTTTGAGAGCGGAGCAGGTTCAGGAGTCTGGAGCGTGAGGGGCTTCGCAGAAGGACGAGTGGCGGGAGAGGATCCCGGGAGGGACCTCGTAACGTCAGGGGAGCGAAAGGGATCTTTCTGTGAGATCGGGTTGGAGGGCTGGACGGGTGTTTCGCCTGCTTTCTCTGGGGCTTGAACGAGTGGCAATTCCCCTTTCTTCTTTTCGTCCGAACTCGTCGCGCAAGAACAGAGGAGCAAGGCAATCCCGGCTCCGCTAAGTGCGATGATCAATGGCATCCTCATCTTCCGACCTTATGAAAGCAGTCCATATTCATCTCCCTATTGCAACCGTAATTTTGAGCCCTTCAAGGCAGGCGTAGGGACTTGATCCACTGGCTGATATCGGAAAGGACCCGATCTCGTTCATGACCGTAGAAAAGAAGATGATAACTCTCAGGATAAAAATTACGCCTTACCCTGTCGGGTTGTAAGAATTGCCCCGAGAACGCTTCAACGGCATCTGGTTGAGAGAAGATATCATGTCCTCCATGCAGAATCAGAACAGGTTGGTTTATTTTTTTCGCACATTGGGGCGATGACTCAATCATGACCCCTAGATTGTTGAGTAGTCGTAACGTAAAGGCGGGAATGTGATAGGGATTGTTTGAGGCCTGCTCCTGATGGATGGAGTCTTTTGTCATCAGGACCTCATCTTTCCCTGCGAGAGCCTCCAGTGAGACTTTCATCCGGGGGAAGAGTCGAGAGGTCAGCCGCAGGAGGTGCTTCTTCCAACTGGGAATATGCTGGTCAATTCCTACGATGGGAGATGAGAGTATCAGGGCCTTGCAGCCGAACGGTTCGTCCTGGAAACTTGCGAGGCCATGAAGCGCAATGAGGGCGCCCATGCTTTCGCCACACCAGATGATATCTGCCTGTGGATGTTGCTGCCGGACGAGGCGAGTAAAGATTCGTAAATCATCGAGCCAATACTCTCGGGATTGGATATCTCCGCGCCGGGAGGTGATGGGATCATTACCCTGTCCGCGGAGCTCAGGAGCGTATACCGCAACCCCCTCCATGGACTCCTGAAAATGTTTGCCAAGGTTGTGGAAGTCCTGCGAAGCCCCAGAGATGCCGTGCAGCCCGACTATTACTATGGATGGGTTAGAGCCATCGAGGGGTAGCCATTTTCGAAAGGAAAAATCAGAATGGTCGAAAGACGNGTAGGAACCAGATGCGAGATGGNGCTCATCTGCCTGGGNTGGCTTCTGGTTTGGGGCNGCCTNAGACGCNTGCGAGTGCCCTGCACATCCNGAAAGGANGAACCCTGANANTAACAGAAGAAGGGCGAAAGTGACATCAANCCGCAGGCTGCCAAGGTCTTTGAGGTNNCCTCGTCGTAATTCCGGAACGGAGTGANTGAGCNGGAATATTTTTTNTTTCAACGGATCGAAGCGCCGATNATTTCAGGATTNCCGGNNGGATGNCTTGANGTGCCTNCGGGTGCCACTCGGGTGAGNTCCCTNACGGNTAAGGNNAGGATNCNGGCCTNATTAGGTTGGTTCTNCGAGCCCTTGNGTCACGGCTGGAGCTTATTTCGCTTTTGGTGCTCCTTCACGGGGCTTCGGGGGCACCGGTGNGGGTGGATCAGGCTGCTTCTTGGCAGGTGGAATNGGAATTCTTACCGGTGGAGATACTGCNCGAGCCTTCCCAGTTCCGGGTTTAACCGGAACACGGACAGGGGGAGAGACCGCTCGGGCNCCGGGGCGGCCCGGAGTCGCAGGAGAGANAGANCGAGCTCCCTGTGGTGTCGGGCGAGTCANGGGACGGGNAGGCGGCTTNGGCAGGTCCTTGAGTTCTGTGAGTTCAAGTTCGAATATCAGCATGCTGTTTGGGCCAAGCTTGGCNCTGCGTCGACTTTCCTTGTATGCNAGATCCGCGGGGATGAAGAGCTTCCACTTGGAGCCTACNGGCATCTGTGTCAGGGCCTCTTTGAATCCAGGGATGACGTTNAGTGACATTGCGGTTTCTTTTCCCTGCGAGGAATCGAACTCGGTNCCATCAATCAGGGTTCCACGATAAATGGTCATATACTGCTTTGTCGGNCGCTGTCCCTGTGGGGGAGCAGGAGTAACCTCGCCNTCGCCCTTCTTCAGNATCTCATATTGAAGGCCAGTTTCGGTCGTGATGACTCCCTCCCGCTTCTTGTTCTCGGCCAGGAATTCGTTGCCTTCGGTCAGNTTTTCTTCGGCGACTTTTTTNTCTCTCTCCTTGATCACGAGGCTCAACTGATTCAGGGCCTCATTAATTTTTTCCTGTTCGATGTCNGACTCCTTCAGCTCGAGAGCNTCGAAAAGACCTTTCAAGAATTGCTCCCGGTCCAAGTCGTCAAGCTGGAGACCATAACGCCCCGTCTGGTTTNNAAAGGTCCGGCCGTTTCTATACCCAAAGCCNTAAGACGTTTTTGTGCGAATTTCTCCTGCGTCCATGGTGACTNTTGGTTCNGCTGCCTTGACNGGGCCGGCCGGGGCNGGCGGAGCTTTTTCNGNTCCNGTGCTCTTGGCTGGCGGGGNGGTGTCCTGNGCGAAAAGACTTCCGCTGAGGAGAAGAAAAGCGGCAGGNATCGCTGCGTTGTGAATGAGNTTCATGGTCTTTGGTGGAGACNNGGANCTTAANNCTGTAGCAGTGAGCTGTCGAGTCAAAGGGCGGTTGNCCTNGNTCGAGCGGTGTGCNGAACAGNGAAAGNGAAAAANGCCCTATCGTGACTGCTCAAGCATCCGAATGACGGACGCCTCAGCGAGTTTTCTAGTCTCCTCGGGGATNTCAACCTGTGGNTCGAGACTNTCGAGGCATGCATGAAGTTTCTCCAGNGTATTCATCTTCATGTANCTGCAATCTGCACAGGCGCAGTTTTCGGTTGGTCCNGCAATTAGATTTTTGTCGGGAACTTCTTTCCTGAGACGGTGCAACATCCCTCCCTCGGTCACCACGATGAGGTCCTTCACCGGAGCTTCCCGGCAGTAGGTAATCATCTTCTCGGTTGAGCAGACTTCGTCTGCCAGCAAACGAACCGCTGAGGTGCACTCGGGATGGGCAACCACCAATGCTTTCGGGTGCTCGTCCTTGATGCTCTGAATGGAGTTCCGAGTGAATTCGACGTGGACATAGCAGGACCCTTTCCAGAGATCCATTTTGCGGTCAGAATTGTCCATGACCCATGCCCCAAGGTTTGCGTCGGGAACGAAGAGAATAGGACGATCCTCTGGGGCCTGCTCGACGATGCGGATGGCATTACCGGAGGTGCAGATCACGTCTGAGAGTGCCTTCACGCCAGCTGAGCAGTTGATGTAGGCGATCACATAATAGTTCCGCTCGGCATGTTCCTCCAAGAAGCTTTGGAGAGCCGGGGCAGGACAGCTCTGTTCCAGGGAGCATCCAGCGTCCTTGTCAGGGAGAATCACGGTCTTGGTCGGATTCAGGATCTTTGCCGTTTCTGCCATGAAGTGAACGCCACAGAAGGCAATCACGTCAGCATCGGTTTCCTGCGCGTGATAGGCGAGACCCAGAGAGTCTCCAACAAAATCAGCGATGTCTTGGATCACGCCGATCTGATAGTTGTGGGCAAGGATCACCGCATTTCTCTCAGTCTTGAGACGAAGAATCTCCTCGCGGAGATCGAGCGCTGGAGAAGCAGTGGCCACCCGAAGAGAATCGCCCATACCAGCCCTCAGGGCAAAGAAGAAATCGAGCCAAGATCAAGGGCCACAGGGCGCCATCGGCCTCTTGCCGACGATCTTCAGGGTTGTCCGGGAGGCTCTCTGGATCGACTTTTCTTCGCAAGGGCTACGAGGTAGGTAACGAGTGCGGCGGGCCAGAGGATTCTTTATGGTTCTTTTCCTCGGTCGGATACGTAGTCCACTAAGCCGCGGGCGCCTGCTCACTATCCTTGGGAACTTCGACCAAAGAGTCCTCTGCAGGGGAGGGGGTTTCAACGATTTTCGGAGTGTTTCGCGCCTTCCCGATGGTGGAATTCCCAACAAAAACCGCGCCGGCTTCCATGGACAGGGAGTCCGCGGAAATATCCCCGATTACCTCTGCCTGACCACATATTTCAACCCTCTCCCGCACAACAATATTTCCTTCCACCCGTCCCCTGACTGTTACCGAACCACAGGAGATCTCGGCTTTGATCTGAGCGGTTTCTCCAATGGTGAGCGAGCCGTCCGAAACAATCCGGCCCTCAAGGATGCCACCCACGACGAGGTCACCTTCGAAACGGACTTCGCCTTGGATTTCCACGTCGCTTCCAAGAACATTTCTCTTGCCGGGAGCGGGGGGCGGCGAGGTCGTGGTGCCAGCTCCTGTTGAAGTTTCTGACCGAGGGTGTGGTGGGATTGGGACCCCATTTGCGCCCTCCGGTGTGCTCTTGCTAATGATTTTCTCAAACACGGTAAATCAATACCTCAGAACCTTAAAGAGATGTCAAATTTTGATGAAGATGTAATTGTGAGGAAATGTGAATAAGTGAGCCGGAAGGTAGGCTGACCCCCAGAGAGGGTGCCATCTTCATGGGGCCCATGGGGTCCGCAAAGCAGCAGTGGCTGCTCCCGAGATATCGAGGATCCAGATGAACCTCTTACTCTGATTCTGGTGCAGGTTCCGGTGCAGGTTCCGGTGCAGGTTCCGGTGCAGGTTCCGGTGC